>NZ_JBIRUY010000029.1:0-129491 GCF_044335305.1 Streptomyces sp. NPDC020490
TGGGCGATGTGGCGGGCGGCGACCTTGTCGCCGAGGTCGCGGATGGCCTGCGGGGGCGGGCCGATCCAGATCAGGCCCGCGTCCAGGACGGCCTGGGCGAAGTCGGCGTTCTCCGAGAGGAAGCCGTAGCCGGGGTGGACCGCGTCCGCGCCGGCCTCCCGGGCGGCGGCCAGTACTTTGCCGATGTCGAGATAGCTGGTGGCCGGGGTGTCACCGCCCAGAGCGAACGCCTCATCCGCGGCGCGGACGTGCAGAGCGTCCCGGTCCGGGTCGGCGTAGACGGCCACGCTCGCGATACCGGCGTCCCGGCAGGCCCGGGCGACACGGACAGCGATCTCACCACGGTTGGCGATCAGCACCTTGCGCATGTCAGGACGCCTGTCGGTCCGGTCCCGGAGACTCCGGAACGATGTGGCTGAAGCGTCCGGCGTCCGTCTGCAGCGGCCCCAGCGATCCGTCGAAGAAGATCAACGGCTCCTGGCTGTGCTGGGGCAGGCTCAGATCGACCACCTCGCCGACGACGATGTCGTGGTCCCCGGCCGCGTGCACGTCGACCGTGGTGCAGGCGAGGTAGGCGAGCGCCTCGCTGAGGACGGGCAGTCCGTCGGCGGTGAAGTGGTGCGGGACGCCCTCGAAAGCGTCGGGCCGGCGCTCGGCGAAGGAGCGGGCCAGCGACTGCTGCCGCCCGGACAGGAAGTTCACGGTGAACCCGCCGCTCTCCTCCAGCGGGGCGTGCAGCCGTGACTTCCTGTGCAGGCAGAACAGCACGAGCGGGGGTTCCAGCGAGACGGACGTGAAGGAGTTGACGGTCGTGCCGTCCGCGTTCTCCTCCGGCCCGGTGGTGATGACCGTGACGCCGGTGGTGAACAGGCCGCACACGCGGCGCAGACTCAGTGGCTCGATGGGCTGGCGCTCATGGGCGCGGGTCAGCGACCGCGCTGCTGCGGACATGCGCATCCCTTCCATGGGTGTCGGAGTAATGCCGCGCGGATCAGAGGAGCTTGCGAACCTTGGACCCGGCCTTGAGGATCCCGAGGAGGAACTCACGGCCGACGCTGTTCATCTCCGGCGGAGCCTGGACCGACGCCCAGTACAGGAAGCGGGCCATCATCGCCGTCGAGGGGTAGATGAAGCGCTTCTGCTCGTCCTTCCAGCCGAACACCGGGTTGACGACGGGCGAGTCCTTCAGCAGCTTGAAGACGATGTCGGCGGCCTCGTCACCGGTCAGCGCGCCGGCCTCGTACTTCTCGCAGGTCTCCCCCGTGGCCTCGAGCAGCTGCTTGAACGAGTCGCTCTGCGGCCACCACAGGCCCGGGTACGGGACCTGCTCCAGCTCGTCGAAGTGCTCCTCGCGGCCGTCACGGACGTGCTGGAGGCGGGCCCGGGTCAGCCGCATGGTGCCGGGGGTGATGAAGGAGCCCCAGACCCGGAACACGGCGTTCCACAGGCGGAAGTGCGAGAAGGAGATGAAGGAGCTGTTGACCAGTTCGTCGTTGTACTGCAGCAGCCCCTGCTCCAGGCGTTCGACGTACTCGAAACGCTTCGCGGAGAAGTCGCCGTCCTTGAGGGCGGCCACCAGGCGGGAGGTCAGCGCGTCGACGACCTCCATGGTGTTGGACAGGCCGCGGGAGAACAGCGGGTCGAGGAAGCCGGCCGCGTGCGACATGAGGCACCAGCGGTCGCCGATGGTCTGCTTCGAGGAGTACTGCAGCCGGTCGGTGGACACCCACTCGCGTACTCGGGTGGCGCCGTCGAACTGTCGCTTGACTGCCGGGTACTTGTCGAGGAAGAGCTGGAACTCCTGCTCGGGGGTGAGGTCCTTCGGCTTGGGGTAGGTGCGCTCGTCGATGGTGAGGCCCACGCTGCACAGCGGGTTGCGGGACTTCTTGTGGTTGTCGAAGGGGATGATCCAGAACCAGCCGCGCTCGATGAGGTGGTGCATGGTGCCGGTGTGCCAGTCGGCCGGCGGGCGCAGGCCGGCGGGGTGGCCGCTCACGTCGTCGAACCGCTTGACGCCGACATAGTGGGTGAACATCGAACGGGAGTGGTGCTTGAAGCGGGCCGGCTTCTCACGCAGGTCGAACTTGTCGGCGAGCGGCGAGCGGAAACCGGAGGCGTCCACCAGGTACTTCGCCCGGTACAGTTCGGGCTCGGCGCCGGGGGCGGCGCTCTTGCCGAGGACGGTCACACCGTCGTCGTCGAATTCGACCTCGGTGGCCCGCCAGTTCTGCCGGGGAGTACAGCCGTACTTGATCGCCACGTGGAACATGAAGGCGTCGCTGTCCTGGCGGAACATGTGGCTGTTCTGGTGGAAGATCTTCGGCAGGGCCAGCTGGGTGGCCTGGCGCGGGTCGGGCTCCTTGCCGACCTCGTGCTTCATGAAACCGAAATGCGCCTTGGTGCCGAAAGAGGGCGCGATGTCGCGGGTGGAGGCCTCGACGCTGGCCAGGCTCTTCAGTTCGGGAAGGTCGTGCCGCTCGGCGAGGATGTGGATCCACTCCACGAGCTGCGGGGTCATGGATTCACCGATGGCGAAGCGCGGATGGGCGGTGGCGTCGACCAGCAGGACCTTCGCGCCATGCCTGGCCAGGATCGCGCCGGTGACGGAACCGGCCATGCCCGAGCCCAGGATGATGACGTCGAAGGTCATCTCCTCGGGAATGCTCGCCGGTTCCGGCATGCCTTCGGTCAGCTTCGCGACCATGAGCTGTCTCCTTCGTCGGGGGGGGCGGTGCACAGCAAGAATTCCGAGTCGGCCACGGCGGGAGAACCGCATGAAAAAAGGCCCCTCATACGCCTTCCGGAAAGGAGGTGACTACGATCCGGAAGGATGGAATGAAGAGCCTGAAAAGGGCGTGCGAGTGCCGCCGGAATTAGCGTGACAGGATTTTCGCGGAAGTTCAACCCCTGGCTGGGGCCGAGGGTTTGGAAAATTCGGAGAACGCGGTTCCAGAATGCGTCGAGGCCAGGAGTTTCAGCAGGAGAACGCGCAGCTCGTCCTCGCCTCCGGGGCCGAGCATGCCGGCCACGTCGGCCGCCAGTTCGGCGACGGCCCGCATGACGATGCCGAGTTTCTCCAGGCCGAGCCCGGTCACCTCCAGGGCGTACCGGCGCCGGTCACGCGGGTCGCGGCCGCGGCGCACCAAACCCTGCTTGACCAGCTCGTCCACCAGCTGCGAGACGGCAGGCCCGGTGATGGCGAGGAGCTCGGCGAGCTGCTGCTGGGAACAGGGCCCGTACGCCTGGAGAGCGGACAGCGGGCCGTAGTGGCGCACACGCAGCCCGGTACCGGCCAGCTTCTCGTCACCGTGCCGGCGCAGCCGGTGATGGGCTTGCGCCACCAGGTACTCAGTACCCTGCACCAGAGGCTGCGCGGACTCGGGCAGCAGCCTGGCCAGCAACTCGTCCAGCCGGGCCGTCTCCTCGGGAGTCAGCACGGCGGTCAGTCTCGCGTCCCGCTCGGCCACGGCGCGGCGCCGGTCCTCGGCGGCTCTGCGTCCCTTGTCGGTCAGGGAGAGCACGTACTGGCGCCGGTTTCCGGGATTGCGGGTGCGCTGCACCTCGCCGCAGGCCTCCAGCCGGTCGATGACCGACACCATGATGGTCCGGTTGATGCCCAGCCGCTCGGCCAGGTCGAGCTGGGACTCCCAGTCACGGCCGGTGAGCGCGTCGAGGACGAGGAAGTCCCGGGAGTCGCTGTCGCTGCCGTCCGCGGCCGCGGAGAACTGCGCGTACACCCGGCGCAGGAGGTAACCGATGAAGCCCGTGAGCGATTCCGGAAGGGCTCCGGGCACCTCCGCGAGCTCCTCGGTCCGGGACACGGTACCTCGACCCTCATCGCGTTCACGCCGCAAGACAGCACCTCCGAACCGAGTATACGAGGGGTGCACTCGCGCTCCGGGCGAGTGCACCGCCCCAGGAGAGCGGGGATCAGCGCACCCGGTCGGCAGTACCGGTTCGCTCACCGACCGCACTGCTGCCGCGTGGCCGCCTGCCTGGCAGACACCGGCCGCCGTCAGCCCCGCCGGCCCGGCCGGCCGCGCCGGGTCGTCCATGGAACGTCGGGCGCCGGTGGAGCGGGCGGGAGTACCGGGGCCGCGGCGAGGTGCCCCCGGGCGTCGGCGTCGGCGCGGCGCCGCGAGGTCCGGGGCGCCTTCGGGACGGTGCGGTGTGCGGGCCGGAGGAGAGGACGCAGCCCCCGCCGACCGCGGGCAGCTCGCCGACGGTGCTCCCGGTGACGGCCCGGGCCCATCCGTCACGGCCGCTCGGAGGCGCTCCTGGCGGGCCGCCGAGCGTGCCGGGCGATGCGGGACGGTCCGCGGGCAGGACACCGTCGGCGAGGCCGTGGCGGTGACCGGGGGCGGAGCTGTTGCCGAGCGCTGCGATCGGCGGGACGCCGCGCGCCGGGTGGCCGGCCGGGACGGCGTCGCAGGACTCGGCCGGGACCCGGTCGGGCGGCGGTTCGTCCCTGTGGGCGGGGTGGGCCGCTTCACCGGTGCGCGGTGTGTGCGGCGGGTCCACCGGGGTGGGGTCGCCGTGCCCGGCCGGCCCGCCGGCGCCAATGGGACGGCGGGCTGCAGGGTGGTCGCAGCGCAGTTCCTCCCCCGGCTGTGCCGGGCCGTGGACCCGGCAGTCCGGTGTGAGCACGCCGGCCGGCCCGGCACCCGCTGGAGGGACTCGGGGTGCAGGCTCTCGGCCCGGGCCTCGACGGCGGTGGTCCGGGCGGCGGCCGGCTGCGTGGGTGGCCACCGCGCGCGGGGTCGCGAGGGTGACCGGGCGGACCTGCCCAGACAGGGCCAGGGAACGCTTGTGCGCCGCCCCGGACTCGGTCATCACGTCCTGGACGGGCTGTTCGTTGTGCAAGGACTCGGCGGGACCCGGCATGACTCGATGCGCCTTCGCACTTGCGGGGACGGGGGAGAAGACACCGGCGGCCCCGCGCCGGGGGACGAATAGCGGGGCCGCCGGATCTGGTCACAGCGCGACGGGGTTGGACTCTCCGTCGCGCTGCGGGTGCGGAGCCGTCGCGGGGACGGTCGCCAGCACTGCGAGCAGGGCCAGCAGGTACATGCCGCCGCCGAGCAGGAACCCGTAGGAGTACCCGGTGGTCAGCGCCTCGGGCAGGTTGCCCGGCAGGTGGTTCTCGGTGATGACCGTGGCAGCCGCGGCCAGCGTGCTCAGGCCGATGGCGCCGCCGATCTGCTGAGCGGTGTTGACCAGGCCGGAGGCGGCACCGGTGGCCTGCGGGTCGACACCGCGGACACTGATGATCGTGACGGCCACGAAGACCATCCCGAGTCCCAGGCCGACGACCAGCTGCGCGGGCAGCAGGACGGCCAGCGGGTTCTGGCCGGGTTCCACGAAGCTGAACCACACCATGCCCGCGATACCGATGATCAGGCCGAGGACGATCACGTTGCGGTCGGGCATCTTCGCCAGCAGCTGCGGGCCGAGGCCGCCGGCCGCGATGCCCATGCCGAGCGCGAACGGCAGGTAGGCCAGGCCCGTGACCATCGGCTCGTAGCCCTTGACCACCTGCATGTAGAGGGTGAGGAAGTAGAAGGTGGCGAGCATGCCGGCTCCGACCAGGAACATCACCAGGTTGGCGCCGACGCGGCTCTTGTCGGCCAGCACACCGCGGGGAATCATCGGCGCGCTGCTGGATCGCTGGATGGCGACGAAGGCGAGCAGCAGCACGAGCGCGGCGCCCAGACCGATCAGCGTGGCGGCGTCGTCGAATCCCTTGTCACCGGCGCGGTTGATGCCGTAGACCAGCGCCCCGAATCCGAAGGTGGCGGTGAAGGCGCCCGGGACGTCGACCTTGCCGCGCTCGCGCTCGCCCTCGATCAGGACGCTGGTGCCGAACAGGACGGCGAGGGCGATCGGGATGTTCACGAACATCACCCAGCGCCAGCTCAGGTACTCGGTGAGCGCGCCGCCGAGCAGCAGGCCCACGACCGAGCCGAGGCCGCCCATCGCGCCGTACACGCCGAGGGCCTTGTTGCGTGCGGGACCGGCCGGGAAGGTGGTGGCCAGCAGGGACAGGGCGGTGGGGGCGGCGATGGCGGCGCCGGCTCCCTGGATGACCCGGGCCGCGATCAGCAGTTCCCCGCTCTGGGCCAGGCCGCCGAGCAGCGAGGCGGCGGTGAAGAGGACCAGCCCGATGCGGAAGATCCGGCGGCGGCCGAAGAGGTCACCGGCACGCCCGCCGGCCAGCAGCAGACCGCCGAAGGCGAGTGCGTAGGCGGAGACGACCCAGCCGAGGCTGGATTCGGTCATGCCCAGCGCGCTCTGCATGCTCGGCAGGGCGACGGCGACGATGGTGTTGTCGAGGACGAGCATGAGCTGCGCTGCGGCGATGACCAGTAGCGCGAGGCCGAGTCTGCCGTCCTGTGGGGGCGCCGCGGCCTTGCGGCCGGCCTGGGTCGGGTCTTGCAGCGACATGAACTCTCTCCGGTTGTCTTTGTGTTGGGGGGATGTAAGGGCTGTCGTCGGGTGGCGCCCCGGGGTCAGCCGGCGGTGGAGCCGGCCTTGGTGCCCCAGATGTCCAGCGCCTCGTAGGCGGCACGCCACTCGGTCTCGTAGGCGGTGCGCAGCTGCTCGGGCAGCTTGCCGATGACGCGGGCGAGCTTGTCGGCGGGCAGGTCGTCCAGCAGCCAGGGCAGGTAGCGGCGGGAGTCGTCGCCGACGCGAGTGCGCTGCTCGGTGCTGAAGACCGCCCACTGTTCCTGGCTCATGGTGATGTCCATGAGCTTCAGGGCGTCCCGCTCCTCATGGTCGAGGTGGCCGCTGACCTGGGCGTGGAGGGTGTCGGTGAGACCACCCAGACGCTCCAGGCCGGAGTCCCGGTCGGCGAGGGCCGCGTCGATGTCCGCCAGCAGCGGGTCGATGACCGCGTGCTCGGCCTCCATCGCGTCCAGCAGGGCCAGCTCGTCGGGCTTGCCGGCCAGCGCCTGCTGCATCACGGGCCACACGGTGAGGTCCTCGGAGGTGTGATGGATCGTCAGGAACTTCTTGAACAGCTCCCATCCGACCGCGGTGCTCAGGACGTGACGGGGATCCTCGTCAACCCGGGCCGTGATCCGCGCGATCCGCTCCAGCTCGCGCCGGAGCGCGTCGTGGATCGCGAACATCATCGTCATGTCGAGGTTCTTGAACTCCTGGCTCATCTTTCTCTCCCTGGCTGCCTCACTGCTCCGTGTCGCACTCCGACACTATCGTCAATGCACTTATCTATCAAGCAGCCAATCAACAACATCCCAACCATCAGTAGGTGAAGTAATCCCGGGGAGGGCTGCTGCGGGACCGCCGCCCCCGCGGTCGGAGCGGCGGGTCAGCGGGGTCTCGCGGGCTGTATGGCGGGCTCGTCACGGTCGGCCGCGGGCGGCTCGTCCACCGCGAGGCCGTCGTCGGCACCCCTGCGCAGCCAGGTCAGGGCCGGGGTGGTCATCGCCGTGGTCACCAAAGCCATGAGCACCAGAACGGTGAACAGCTCCGGACCGATCACCCCGAGATCGAGCCCGATGTTCAGCACGACCAGCTCGGTCAGCCCCCGGCAGTTCATCAGCACCCCCAGCGACATCGCGTCCCGCCAGTCGCGGCCCGACAGCCGCGCCGCGAGCGAGCCGCCACCCCACTTGCCCAGCACCGCCACCGCGAGCACGGCACCCGCCCAGAGCCACTGCGTGGCACTCCCGGCCAGCAGCGACACATCGGTCTTCAGGCCCGTGGTGACGAAGAACAGCGGCAGCAGCACCGGCACCGTGAACGCGCGCAGCCGGGCCGCGGTGGCCTCGGTCCTGCGGCTGCCGCGCGGGCTGACCACACCGAACAGGAACGCGCCGAACAGCGCGTGCACCCCGATCCGGTCGGTGGCGTACGCGGCCACGCTCAGCCCGCTGAACAGCACGACGAGGATGACGCCGTCGGGGTACCGGCGTTCAGCGCGTACGGCCCACCGGGCCAGCAGCGGCCGTACCACGAGGAACATGACCAGCGTGAAGGCCACGGCGTACAGGGCGGTGGTGACGGCTTCCCACGGCGAGTTGCTCTTCGTCACCGCCACGACGGCCGCCAGCAGGCACCACGCACTCACGTCGTCCACGGCCGCGCTGGCCATGGCGAGCGCGCCCACCCTGGTGCGGTACAGGCCGCGGTCGGTGAGGATGCGGGCCAGGACCGGAAAGGCGGTGATGCTCATCGAGACGGCGATGAAGAGCACGAACGGCAGCTTGTCGACCCCCGCGGGAGCGAAATCGCCGTACATGGCGAACGCCAGCAGGGTCCCCAGCAGCAGCGGCACCGCGATGCCGGCCTGGGAGACGGCCAGCGCGGTTCTGCTGTGTCCGCGCAGCGATCCCAGGTCCAGCTCGAGACCGACGAGATACATGAAGACGAGCAGTCCGATGTTGCCGAGCACGCCGATGTACGGCAGGACGGACGGCGGGAAGAGTCCGGCCTCCGCCTGGGGCCACAGCCAGCCCAGCAGCGAGGGGCCGAGCAGGATGCCGACGACGATCTCACCGACGACAGGCGGCTGGCCGAGCCGTCTGATGAACTGGGCGCCGGCCTGGCAGGCGAGGATGACCACCGGGAGGGCGATCAGGAGGTCGGGAAGCGGATCCGGGACAGCTGCCATCGCGGTCTCCTGGGTGAGGGAAGGGACGGGGCGCGCGCGGGTGCGTGCGACATCCGGTGTCAGGGGCGGGCAATGCCGGCCTCAGGAGCCATAAGGACGGACCGCCTTGGCCTCTCGCAGCGCTTCGGCCCACCACAGCAACTGGTCGAGCATGAGCTTGGCGGCGGCTTCAGCGCCCTCGGGATCGGCGGGGAAGCGGCCCTCGCCGTCGTACTGGTCGAGAACGCGGGGGAAGGTGACGATGTCCTTCATCCCGACGCAGTGGAACTCGGCGAAGATCTGCCGCAGGTGCTCGATCGCCCGTACCCCGCCGGCCGTGCCGAGCCCGTACCCGACGAAGCCGACCGGCTTGGCCTCCCACTCGGACTGGAAGCTGTCGATGAGGGTCTTCAGCGGGCCCGGCACGCTGCGGTTGTACTCGGGTACGACGACCACGTAGGCGTCGGCCCCGGCCAGCCGCGGGCGCAGCGCCGCGGCACCGGCGTCGTCCTCGGCGAGGGAGGCGGGCAGCAGGTGCTCGGCAACGTCGACGACGTCCAGGACGATGTCGTCGCGCCGGGTGGCGACCTGGGCGAACCAGCCGGCGACGTCGGGGGCGAGCCGTCCGGCGCGGGCGGAGCCGACCAGGAGGACGACCCTGACCGGCCGGGTCACCCGCCCCTGCGCGCTCATCGCCGGGCCGCCGATGCCGGGGAGGCCACCGGTGTGAGCGCGAGGAACTCGGTGGCGTCGACCCTGGAGAGGATCCGGCGGGTCAGGGCGGGCATCTTCGTCGTGCCGTCGTCGGTGAAGACGACGGGATTGGCCACCCGGATGCGGCGCCCGCGGGTGGTGATCTCGCAGCCGCCCGCCGCCAGCACGTTCTTCACCCAGTCGGAGCCGGGTCCGTAGGGCAGCGTGATGATGATGTCCCCACCACGGCGGAACAGTTTCACCGGGGTGGCGAACTCACGCCCCGACTTGCGTCCGCGGTGGTGGACCTTCCCGAACCCGGGCAGCCGGCTGAACAGCGGCCCCACGAGACGGTTGGCGAACCGCCGGTTGAAACGGGCTACTTTCCTGTCGATCGGCATGTCTTCCTCCCTTGCACGTCGATCTCTTGCACGTCGGTCCCTTGCACATCGGTCCCCCGGCCGCGTCGGCCGCGTCGCCGGACGGCCCGTGGCCGCCCGGCCTCCGCCGCCGGCCGCGAGGGCCGGCAGCGGAGGCCGGGCAGACGCTCCCGCTTCCGGCGGCACCAGCACGGCCGGAAGCGGGACGGGGTTCAGGCGGAGGGCTTGCCCGCGCCGGGGCCGCCCGCCGGGGTGAGCGCGCCGACCGGCTTGCCGCCGGACTGGAGGAAGCGCTGCAACGAGAAGTTGTCGACGATGCCCCACCGCTCGGCGATCTTGTCGCCCTCGAAGCGGAACCAGATGATCGCCTGGTGCTGCACCTGCAGCCCGGTCGGCTGGATGCCGATGAACGGGCCGGTGTGCTTGCCGTGCATCACCCAGCGGATCGCGGCCTTGTCGCCCTGCGAGATGAAGTCGAGGATCTCGTACTTGATGTCGCTGAACGCGGACTGCTGGATCCTGATGGTGTGCTTGAACGCCTCGGGCCCGCGCATCGAGTCGTCGTGGCTGCCGTGGTTGCGGAAGTCCGCGGTGAGGTAGCGGTCGGCGGCCGAGAGGTCGCCGAGGTCCAGGCCCTCGTGGAAGACCTTCTCGACCAGTTCCTTCTGCTGCTCGGGGGTGAGTGTGGTGGGCATGCTTGCGTTCTCCTCTGCAGGGGTTTGCTATGCGGGGGACGGGGCTGCGTTTCCGCGGGTGTCGAGCGTTTGTGTGTCGACCCGGGTCACGTCCTTGGGCACGGTTCCGGTGGTCCACACGATGCGCAGCCCCAGCCGGTCGAAGCGCCAGCCGTCCGGGGTGCGCCGCGCGGTGCCGGTGAAACGTCCGCCGAGCTGGAAGTACTCGGTGGCTTCGGGGGGCGGGGGCGAGCCGTAGTGCACATGGGAGGCGATCAGACTCCAGCTGACCGCGGCCCGATCGCCGTCGAGGTCGACCGAGCCGCCGGAGCCGTGGTGGTGCGTACGGCCCCAGCGCGCCATGATCTCGCTGATGAAACCGGTGACACCGGTGATGCCCTGGTGGCTGCCCACCGGAAACGTCATCTCGATGTCCTCGGTGAACAGGGACCTGGCCCAGCTCTCGTCGAAGACGCCCTCGTCCAGGCTCGCCAGGTAACGCTCGATGAGGTGCTGCAGCGCCGCGAGGTCGGCCAGGCGGGCGACCTCGGCGGCCAGGGCGGCCGGATCTGCGGCCTGCTCCCGGGTCATGACACCCGGTGCGCTTCGGTCTGGGCGTCCGTCGCGTAGATCACGGCGTCATCGGGACCGTGCACGACGGCCTTGCCCTCACCGGCGAACGTCTCGCCGTCGCGCCGTGCGGTGATGTCGATCTGTATGTACGCGGCACGGTGACCGTTCGGGCTGATCTGCGTGAAGTCGACGTTGAAGTCCTCGCGCAGGGAGAACTCCATGGTGTCGTCACCGGTGACGCTCCACGAGCCGTAACCTGCGCTCTTCGACGTCGTGACGGAGAGCGAACCGTCCGGCTCGAAGGTGACCGTGTAATCGTCCACCTCACCGTCGTGCGTGACCGTACCCGTCCATCGACCGACGGGCGTCCAGGTAGAAACAGGCATCGACGACACTTCCTCAGGTCGGGGAAACAGAAAATCCGCATTCCGATCGGTGTGCCGACCGGAATACGGATGTCAGGAGAGTCCGGCGGGTTCGTGAAAAACCCGGCGGATGCGCCGCCTACAGGAATCACCGGCCCGAAGGGCGGGTGCGTCAGGGCATGAGGGCGCCGGAAAAGTGTGACACCTGCCCCACTCGTCGTCAACTCTTCAGTAATTCAGGCTGTCTTCGGCCTGTCCCGAACGAAGCAGCCCCCGTGGCCGGTGGCCACGGGGGCTGCTTCGTTCAGGATCCCCGCACGGATCCGTGTCCTCATTCACCGGTGGGCGGGGAGGTCGGCCTCCCCGCCCACCGGGCCGTCATGCCGCCTCGCCCCGGCGGGCCAGTGCGAGCAGCTCGTCCAGGTCGTACTCGGCCCGCTGGGGGCCGCCATGGCGGGTGATCTTGCCGCGGCTCGCCCACTTGCGGATGGTGGCCTGGGAAACCCCCATCGCCAGGGCTGCCAGCTCTGTCGGCACCGTCCGCCGCTTCGCCGGCCCCGCGGCCGGACCCTTCGACCAGGTCATGCTGCACTGCCTTCCTTGGTACGGCCCGCTCGGTCACGACGGCGAGGTCGCGCGAGCGGGGCAGGATGGGATGGGTTGTCGTACATTCCGCGGTCCACGGCCCCGAAGGCCGGTCCCGCCGCTCCCTGCCGGACCGCGCGCAGGCCGGGGAGCGGAACATCGGAGCTGAGCATCACTCACCAGGCGCAGGACGGGCGCAAGGAGCAGTCCCGAAGGCCGTCCGGCGAGGGAAGCGTCACTGCGTCCTTCCGGCGCGGGCTTCGGCAGCGCCGAGGGGCGGACCGGCTCGTGGCACCGGACGGCCGCGGTGGCCGGGCGCCGGGCGGCAGCGCCCTGCCCGCGCACGGGCGGCGGGACGCACCGGACGCCGCTGCCCGGCGCACCGGCTTCACCGCCGGCGCGTCGGCGGTGAAGCCGGGCCCCCGCACGAAGCCGGCGGTGTGCCTCCACGATGGTCGGGCACCCCGGCTTCCGGCCGGTGCGGCGCGGGGGCATGCCGGGCCCCCGGACGGGGCCCCGCGGTGCCTGCCAGGAGCTAGGCGGCCTCCCTCATGCGGCTCGCCACCAACAGCCACTGCCGGGGCGGCAGGACGTGTCCGGCCTCGCAGGAGACATGGCTGGGCACCCGGTCGCCGGGCGTCGGCAGTACGCCGTACAGCGCCTCCGCACACCCCGGCTGCGTGCACTGGCCGAGCGGGAGCCTGCGCGCCCGCCCCGGCCCGAACAGCCCGCTGAAGGCGGTGCGCAGTTCGGTGAGCTCATCGTCGAAGTGCACACCCGCGGGATGCTCGGCGAGCCACGGCAGTTGCTGCCCCAGGAACCTCACCAGAGCGCCGACCTCCGTCCCCGCTGGACGGGAACCGGCGCCACCGCGCTCTTCCACGACGAGCCGTGCCCATTGGGCCAACACCTCGGCCGCCTGGGCCCGCAGCGCCACGACCCGTTCGTCGAGCACAATGCCGGCGGTGCTGCGGCTTCCGCTCACCCGCTCGCGCAGCACCGGCGGCGCGGGGGCCAATGCCTGGCCGCTCTCCTCGTACAGATCGAGCAGGGTGCGCAGTTCGCGGCCCATCCGTTCCACGCACTCGGCGCAGATCCGGCCACAGCGCAGCGCGCAGTCCCTACTCGCGTGAACCTCGGTAGGCGGCTGTCGCTGATCCATTTCAATCCCCCGAATCCCTGGTGTTCCTGCGACTCACTCCAGTCTCGCGGTGGGTCGCGGTCCGGTTCAACGCACGCCGGTTCAGGGTTCCCACAAGCATCCGCAGCCGTGTCAGCGGACTGTCAAGTCCGTGTCAACTGGGGGCCGCGGAGGGTGCCACGGCGCCCCCCGGCGGCCCGCTCGCCGGGGGCGCCGTGGCCGGTCAGGGCCGACCGGACCCCGGTGCCGTGCGCGACGGCCGGCCGAAGGCGGCTGGTACGGGCCGGAAGGAAAAGTCGGCCGACGACCTCGCCGGCCCGCCGCCCGGCCGGGGACGGCGTCTCCGCGTCCTTCCGGCGAGCACACGAGGAGGTCGCCCCGAGGGGCGGGCCGCGCCCGTGGCGGGTCTGCGGCTGCGGCTACGGCTACGGCTACGGCTACGAGAGGCCTCGCCGGGCAGCCGGGCGTGGTCGCACGCCGTGGGGGCCGGTGTGCGGAGCAGTTGGTCTGTCTTGCCGCGCGGATGCCGGAGCGGGCCGCGACATGCGCTCAAAGGGCTCTTCGCCGGGCGCGGCGCCTGGCAGCCGCCGGGAAACTCACACAGCCGCCTCAACAAACAGACATGTCTGATTGTAAAGGGGGCGAGAGACAGCGCCCCTCTTCTTTCTGCCCGAAAATTTTCGGACAAATAATCCGAAAACAAGGGTGTTCAGGTTCTGTAAAGACCGAGAGGAGGAAGTTGGCACAGAGGCGCTGATGTGAAACAGGCAAGATTGTATGATTCCTGCGGGACACGAGCGGAAGAGAAGGCAGGTGCGAGCTGGTGCAGGCACGATCCGAGCAGACGCGTCAGGCCCTCGTCCGTGCCACCGCCGAGCTGATCGCGGACGGCCGGCCCTCCGACGCCGGGCTGGTCAACATCTGCCGCCGGGCGGGGGTGAGCCGGGGAGCGCTGTACCACCACTTCTCCTCCACCGCGGCACTGGCGGCCGCCGTGTACGAACAGGCCCGCCACCGGCTGGAGACACTGACCGAGGAGGCATTCGCGGGCCCGCTACAGAACGCGCCCGAGCGTTTCACGCTCGCGCTCGGCGAGGCGATGCGCACCGAGAAGGTCGTCCGGGCTGGCATGCAGCTGGCCGCCGACGGCTCGGCGGACCCGCCGCGGCTGCGCGACGAGGTGCTGGCAGTGGTGCGCGAACGGATGGTGGCGACGCAGGCCGAGGACCGGGCGGAGGACCTCGCCGACCTGACCGTCGTACTGGTCGCGGGCATCGAGACGCTGGGCCGCACGGATCCTGGCTGGTGGACCGGCAAGGCCTCCCACCGCCTGTGGGAACTGCTCCGCCCACTGTTCGACCACAACGACCCGGGCCAGCGTCCGGTCGGCACGGCGCCTCCGGCCCCGAAGACGTGAACGGGGGCGGCGAGCGCCGGGCTGCGGTCGGGCGGGCGGCGGGAGGCGGAGAGCGCAGGACACCGCGCGGTGCGCTGCCGCCGTCAGTTCGCCGGAAGCATCGTGCGCAGTCGGCCGATCAGGCCCGGGGTGGCGACACCCGGCAGGAAGAACTTCCAGAAGACGCCTATCCGTTCGGGCAGATCCTCGCGGTTGGTGAAGGCGTGGGACATGATCTGCAGGCCGGTGAAGGAGCCGACGACGGTGGACGTGACCTCGTGCACATCCACCCCGGGCAGCACCTCGCCCTGCTTCTCCGCCTCCTGCAGCAGAGCGAGGACAGCGGCCATGGACTGCTCGTAGGTGGTCTGCGGCGGGCAGCTGAAGGACGTCTGCTCCGTGGTCAGGCGCACGCTGGCGCGCAGCACCGGGTCATGCTGGAGGCGCTGGGCGAATTCGAGCGTCAGATCGATCACCGACTGCAGTTTCACCGGCCGCTCCGGCGGCTGCAGAGCCTCGGCGTGAGCCTGCACCAGGGCCAGGGCGATGGCTTCCTTCGACGGAAAGTGGTGATAGAGGGAGCCGCGGGTGAGTCCGGTGCGAGACAGGATCTCGTTGGTGCTGGCGGCATCGTAACCGCGTTCGTCGAAGACTCGGGCAGCAGCTTGCAGGATCGACTCTCGCGATCGCTTTCCGCGTTCCTGTTGAGCCATGGTGGATCCTTACGCTAACCCGCGATTTTTAACAGACCGTTTTGTATTGTATTGAAACGTAGAGATCATCAGGATGACTTACGGTCGCGGGCGGATTTGCGCGTTCGGGCGGCGGACGGGGGGCTGAGCCGGGCTCGACGGACGGCCCTACGGCCGCCCGAGCCGGAAGCCGACCCCGCGAACGGTGATGATCCAGTCCTTGGAGCCGAGCTTGCTCCGCAGGGTGCCCACGTGCGTGTCGACCGTGCGGCCGCGCGGCGACCATGCGTCGTCCCACACCTGGGCCATGATCTGGCGCCGCGGGATCACGGCGCCGGGCTGCGACGCCAGCAGGTACAGCAGGTCGAATTCCTTGCGCGTCAAATTCAGCGGCTCGCCGTGGAGGGTGGCCACCCGGGCCCCCGTGTCGATGCACAGCGGTCCATGGGTGATGATCCCGGCGACCGCCGGGTGCGCCGGTTGCGAGCGCACCCGCCGCATCACCGCCTCGATACGGGCCAGTAACTCCCGGAAACCGTACGGCTTGACCAGGTAGTCGTCCGCACCCGCCTGCAGGCCGAGCACGCAGTCGAGTTCCGAGCCGCGCGCGGTGACCGCGATGACCGGCGTGTCACTGACCGCCCGGATGCCCCGGCACACCTCCAGGCCGTCCAGATCGGGCAGGTCCAGGTCGAGCAGGATCAGATCCGCTTCGCGGTGCCCGCGCAGCGCCTGGGCGCCGGTGGTCACACCACTTGCGGCGAAGCCCTGCCGCGCCAATCCCTGCAGGAGCACACCGGCGGCCCGCTGGTCGTTCTCGACGACCAGGACGTTCAGGGCGCCCGACGAGACCGGACCCGAAGGGCTGACCACGTGCCGGGACGGTTTGACAGGGCCGTGCGGGCGATGGCGCCGCGGCGACGGATTACGGAGATCCGTGTACTGCCAGTTCATCTACTCCCCCTGGCACAACCACGTCATCACGGACTGGAGCTCACGGCGAGACCATACCAAACAGACTTGTCTGATTGTCAACGCTGCACGGTGCCCGCGACCGCCGCCGACGGCCCCCGCTCTGACCTGCGGTGCCGCCACCCGCAAAGGCCCGGGACGTCCGGCCGCCCGCTAAAGGAAGGCTAAATTGTCGAACAAGAAACAACCCGCGCACGCACCGGAACCATACGACTCTGCACGCTTCAAAGCTGACAAACCAGAACGAGTCACAGCGTCCCGTCGGCCGGGCGGAACATACGTGGCCCGGGCAACCAGATCGGGCTCTTGCCTCACCGGACCGACATGTCTGTATCTTGTCGCAGAACGTCGGTCACGGGGGAAGGACAGCCGACGTACGGTCTGTTTTGCCCCCTGCCCTGAACCTGACAGGAGCGCTGCACATGCCGTACCTCACCGACAAGGCGCCGACCCCGAAGACGCTGCGCCCCGGACTGACCACCACGGTGCCGCGCGAGTACGTCCACCGCACGGCAGTCTCAGAGGTCCTCCTCACCGGTTGGGAACATGCCCCCGCCGGCCCCGACGAGCACCACGGTTTCCTCGTCAGGGCCCAATGGCCCCGCTGCCACGCCCTGTTCGCGCCCGGCCGCGGCTACCAGGACCCGATGCTGCTGATCGAGTCAGTCCGTCAGGCCGGATCCCTGCTCGCCCACGCCGAGTTCGACGTCCCCTTCGGCCACCAGTTCCTGATGTCGGACATCTCCGTCGACCTCGAACCGGAACTGCTTGCCGCAGACCCGGTCCCCACCGACATCCAGATGCACACAGCCTGCCGGAACGTCGTCCGCCGCGGCGGCCTGCTGCGCGAGATGCGCTACGACACCACCGTCCTGCGGGAAAACGGCGCCCGGGCCACCGCCACCGCCGCGTTCCGCTGCATGAGCCCGGACATCTACCAGCGCCTGCGCGGCCGGCGCCCCACCACCACCGACCGCACCCCGCCGCCCGCCGTCGACCCCGCGACCGTAGGCCACAACAGCACCCAGCACGTGGTCCTCGGCCCCAGATCCCCAGAGCACCCTCACACCTGGGAACTACGCGTCGACACCACCCACCCCACCTACTTCGACCACCCCGTCGACCACATACCCGGCATGCTCCTCCTGGAAGCCGCCCGACAAGCCGCCCACGCCTCCGCCGGTCTCCCCCGCGCCGTACTCATCGGACTCAAGAGCACCTTCACACGCTACGCCGAACTCGACGAACCCTGCTGGATCACCGCACACTGCCGACCCCACAACACCAGCCACAACGACCTGCTGATACACGTACACGGCACCCAACGACGCAAGACCGTCTTCACCGCCGACCTCACCGTGCGGCCCCCCGCCTGACCCGGGTCTGCTGCGTCATCGTGTGACAGTGGGGTCTGTATGGCCAGAGCTGCGGGTCGGACGATGACGGTCTCGTATTCGACGGGATCAATCGGGCCGGGCGTCTCCGGCGCCGGAACCGGTGGTCGGTGCGCCCGTTCCAGGGCCACGATCGCGATCCGCAGCTCCTGGCGGGTGGTTTCGTCGCCGCGCAACCGTCGTCGGCGCAGCACGGCTGACATGCGCGAATGCAGCCAATGCAGCGGATTCGGCGGGCCGTCGGCGCGATCACCGGCTCAGCGGTGGGTGACGCGCTGGGCGGCCCCTTCGAGTTCGGTCCCCCGGGAGCGTTCTCCGCGCGGTTTCCCGCGCCCGGTGCCGGCGGCGAGGTGTGCGGAGGCGGTGGCTGGGACCCCGGCGAGGCCACTGACGACACGCAGATGGCCGTCCTGGTCGCGGAGTCGCTGCTGGAGCGGGGCGGACTGGACCTGCCGGACGTCTTCGCCCGCTTCCAGCGGTGGGCGGCAGCCGAACCGAAGGACCTCGGCCTGCAGACCGAGGACGTCCTGACCAACGGCATGCCCTGGGACCTCGCCGCCGCGACCCATTTCCAGGTCAACCGGCGCGCAGCGGGCAACGGCTCCCTGATGCGGGCGTCGGCCTCCGCGGTCCACTTCGCGGCCGCCGGCCAGGAAGCCACCATGGACGCGGCCCGCCGCATCGCCGCCCTCACCCACGGGGACCCCGCGGCCCGGGAAGGCACCGCGATCTTCCACGAACTCATCCGCGTCACCTTCGAGGAAAGCGACCCCCTCGCCGCGCTCCCGGACATCCTCGCTCTCGTCCACCCGGACCACCGCGGCCGCTACGCCACCGTCCTCGCCCCCGACTGGCACCCCGACCGGGCGACCGAGTTCAACGGCGCCGTCTGGCCCTGCCTGGGCTCCGCCGTCTGGGCCCTGCGCACCACCAGCGGCTTCGAGGACGCGATACGCGCGGCGATCGACCTCGGCGGCGACACGGACACCGTCGCCGCGGTGACCGGAGGCCTCGCGGGCGCGTACTACGGACTGGACGCGATCCCCGCCCACTGGACCCGGCCGCTCCATGTCCCCCTCCCGGGATTCGACGGACGGGTGCTGCGCCTGGCGGACCTGCTCCACCTCGCACACCGCCTCGGAGGCTGAACCCGGGCCCTGCCACCCCAGCCGGCCGGCTGACAGATGAGCACTGGCACGGCGAAGTCCCGCCAGATCGCAAAGGATTGTTCGCGAAGGAATCTTTGCGAACAAATCTTTGCGGTCTAGTGTGGACGGTATGACTGACCCGAACGGGAGGCCGGACGGCCCGCAGACCGAAGCTGACTCGGTGGTTCTCGATGCCAAGGGGCTGCGTGCCCTCGCGCATCCGGTGCGTGTGCAGTTGGTCGGGCTGCTGCGGAAGTACGGTCCGTCGACCGCCACCCGCCTCGCGGAACGGCTGGGTGTGAATTCCGGAACGGCCAGCTACCACCTCCGGCAGCTCGACGCGGCCGGTTTCGTCGAGGAGGACACCGAACGCGGCAACGCGCGAGAGCGCTGGTGGCGTTCGGTGCACCGGACCACCTGGTTCAACGATCCCGAGCTGGCCGAGCGGGAACCCGAGGCCGCACTGGCCTACCAGCAGTCCATCGCCGCCCTCTACACCCTGCGCACGCAGCAGACCCTGAACGGGCTTCGGACGATGCCCCGCGCATGGCGGGACAACTTCGACATGAGCGACTGGTCCCTGCGGCTCACGCCCGAGGAAGCCGCCGCCCTGTACGGGGAGTTGACGGAAGTCATCGCGCGCTACCGGCGAGACGCGCCGGAGACGGCGGCAAGTGCCCCCGAGGGAGCCGAACGGGTCGTCGTGATCACGCAGATCCTGCCCGAACTCGATGCGCCTGCCGCGTCGTCGCTCCCTTCCGGCCCTCAGGAAGAAGAAGGAAGCCCGACGTCATGACCGACGACGCCCCGGAGCCCGACGGCATACCCGGCAAGAGGTCCTTACGCCCGCTGGGCGGGGTGCTGGCGGCCATGGCCGTGTCGCTGACCGGCACTCGGATCTCCGTTGTGGCACTGCCCTGGTTCGTCCTCATCACAACCGGCAGCGCCACCCGGACCGGACTGGTCGCCTTCTGCGAGATGACTCCCTACGTGGTGGTCAAGGCGTTCACCGGACCGCTGGTGGACCGGATCGGGCCTCGGGGCGTCTCCTGGAGCACTGATCTTGCCAGCGCTCTCGCCGCCGCCGCGGTTTACCTGTTCCACGCCCTGGACCTGCTGTCCTTTCCCCTTCTGCTGGTTCTGGTCGCGCTGATCGGCGCGGCCCGGGGTCCCGGCGACCTGGCCAAGGAGGTGATGGTCCCGGAAGCGGCCGAGCGCGGCCGGTTGCCACTGGAGCGGGCCACCGGTCTGGCCGGTGTGACTGAGCGGCTCGCCTCCACCGTGGGCCTGGCGGTCGGCGGATCCCTGGTGGCGTGGCTGGGGCCCCTGACCGGGCTCGCCGTCGACGCGGGTTGCTTCGCCCTCGGGTCGCTGATCATCAAACTCGCCCTGCCTCGCGGCATGGGGCACACGGTCGAGGAAGCCGCCTCGCCTGCCGGGGGAACGGAACCGGGTTACTGGCGGCGGTTCGGCAAGGGTTTCACCTTCCTGCGTGGCGAACCGCTGCTGCTCAGCGTCATCGTCATGGTCGGCATCACCAACCTGCTGGACGCGGCGATCACCTCGGTGCTCGTACCCGTCTGGGCAAGGGAGTCCGGCAACGGCCCGACCTCGATCGGCCTGATGGGCAGCGTCATGGGGGCGGCGGCGGTCGGCGGGAGCCTGGTCGCCGCAGTGGTCGCGCACCGGCTGCGGCGGCGGAAGGTGCTTCTCACCGGGTTCCTGCTGGCCGGGGCACCGAGGTTCCTGATCCTAGCCGTCGGTGCCCCGTCGGGGGTGGTACTGGCCGTCTTCGCGGTCAGTGGGTTCGGTGCCGGCTTCGTCAACCCAGTGCTGGGAGCCGTCCTCGTCGAGCGGGTGCCGCGCCGGATGCTGGGCCGGGTCAACGCGCTCGGTGACTCGCTGGCCTGGGCGGGCATCCCTCTCGGCGGGCTGGTCGCGGGAGCGGCGGTAACCGCCTACGGACTCGTGCCGGTGCTGCTCACCTGCGGCACCGCGTACTTCCTCACCACGAACCTGGCCGGACTGCGGCCGGAATGGCGCGAGATCGACCGTACGCGTGGGCGGCGCGTCCTGAAGCCGCACTGCGGGGAAGACGTCTCGAACGACAGCGCACATGCAGTGCCATGACCCTCCGGGGGACGGTGTACGACATCGGTCATCGCCTGCGTCCCGATGAACCTCGTGACACCGCCGAGAGGTTCTCCGCCCGGGAGCTGCCTTGATGGAACTGGACCATGCGGTGAAGCCCGCCGTGCAGGAGCCGGCGTCGGCACCCGGGTTCAGTGCGGCCTCGTTTCCCCTGGTCGTAGGCATAGGGGCACCTCCCCGCCGGAAAGCCGGAGAGGTGTCAAGGCAGTCCTTCCGGCGGCAGCGACAGGTGTCGCAACGGTGCCCCGGTCAGCGCTCCAGTGCGGGCAGGTGGGCCAGGCCGGTGTCGAGCATGATGCGGTCGACGGTCTCGTGCAGGGCACTGGCGTCGCCGATGACGGTCTCGATGCCGCCGGGCAGTAGATCACGCTCCCGGTACCACTCACGCAGTCGAGTCTCGCTGACGTCATCGGAAATCGGCTTCGTGGCGTGCCGGGCCACGGTTTCACCGAACGGCACATCCAGGTAGTAGCAGTGGGTCGGGCCGCGGTGGTCGGCGCGCAGCGCCGCGAGCATGTCGCCGTAGTGGTCGGAGTGGAGGATGCCTTCGACCACGACGTGGAAGCCCGCGTCCAGGGCGTAGCGGGCGGTCAGGTCGATCAGGCCGATGTTCGCCGCTCCGGGCCGGTCGCGCTCGCGCAGCACGATGCGGCGAAGGTTGTCCTGGCCGACCAGGGCCAGGCCGCGGCCGAACCGCTCGCGCAGGCCGGCCGCGACGGACGACTTCCCCGAGGCGCTGTTGCCGCGCAGGACGACCAGCCGGGTTTCTTCAGTACCCACCATCACGACCCTCACGCTACCGACGGCCAGGGGCGCCGCCCGGACGACCGTCCAGGAGTTGCAGGACGATCGCCGCCGTCACCCGGCAGCTGCCTGAGCCTGCGGCGGCCCGGCTCCAGCTGGGTGGCTTCGTCCACGACAGCGCCGCCGCGAGGAGCGGAACAGGTCCGTGGGGACAGGAAGGCCGGCAGAGCAGGCCGGGCAATGCCGGCACGGCCCGGCCGCGAAGGCGAGAGCCAGGCCGGACAGGACCGCGCGTGGGGGCGAGCGGTCTACGCGCGTGGGGGCGAGCGGTCTAAGCCCGAGCGCAGGAAGGCGCCCCGAGCGACTGCGCCGACCGTGGAGGACAACCCCGTCGAGGGCCGGTTCGATAGCACGAACTCGCCGCTCGAACACCGGCATCAGGAAGCGGTCTCGGGGTGTGCGGCGGACAGCCGGGATGCCTTCGCGGCGGTGCTCCGGGCCGCGGCGCGGGCTGCGGCGTCCGGGAGAGTGAAGGCGAAGACGGCGGTCGCCGCCGCGACGGCGGCCAGGGCGAGGTAGGTGTACCGGTAGGCGGAGACCGGCGGGTCGGCGGCCGCCGACGCGGGGGTGCTCAGGACGAGGGCGGTGGTGACCGCGACCGGCGCCAGGGCTCCGCCGGTCTGGCGTACCACGGTGTTGAGCGTGGACGCCTGGGCCAGGTCGTGGCGGTCGATGTTGGCGAGCGAGGCCACCGTCGTCGGCATGAAGACTCCGCCCATGGCGATGCCGAGCAGGAACATGTAGACGCGGAAGGTCCACAGGCCGGTGTCCTGGTCGCAGGTCGCGAACAGCACGAGGACCACGGCGACGCCGGCCATGCCGGACCCGATGATGATCCGTGGGCCGACACGGGCGTAGAGGACTCCGGCGACCTGGACGGTCAGCAGGACGCCGAAGGCCTCGGGGAAGGTGCTGGTGCCGGACTCCAGGGCGGTGCGGCTCTGCGCCTGCTGGAGGAAGAGCGGGCCGAGGTACATGGCGCCGAGGATCGGGACCAGGCCGACCAGGTTGATCAGGTTGGTGTCACGGAAGAGGCGGTCGGCGAACAGGCGGAGCTTCAGCAGCGGTTCCGCGGCGCGCAGTTGGTGGACGGCGGTGGCGGCCAGCAGGATCGCGCCGAGGGCGAGGGAGACGAGGACGGCGGAGGAGGACCAGCCGCGGTTGGGGCCCTCGGATATCCCGAACATCGCGGCGCCGAGGCCGGCGGCGCTCAGCAGCAGCCCGGTCAGGTCGAAGCGGCCGGGGAGCCGCCCGCGGTGTTCGGCCAGGAACAGCAGGCCGAACAGGACGACCGGGAGGCCCACCGGGACGTTGACGTAGAAGACCCAGCGCCAGGACAGGTGGTCCACGAGCAGGCCGCCGAGGACGGGGGCGGCAGCCGGGGCCATCTGCTGCGGGATGATCATGTACCGGGAGATCCGCACCTGGTCGGACGTGTTGAAGGTGGCGAAGAGCAGCGCGGCGGAGGCCGGGAAGAGCACACCGGCGGACAGGCCCTGGAGCGCGCGGAAGGCGACGAGCTGGACGAGGTCGGCGGCCAGGCCGCACAGCAGGGAGGAGCCGAGGAAGGCGGTGAGCGCGGTGAGCAGGACGCGCTTGCCGCCGAAGCGCTCGACGAGCCAGGCGGAGGCGGGGATCGTCATGGCCAGGCACACCGTGTAGGCCACGACCACCCCGTCGAGGGCGGCCGTAGTCAGCTGGAACTGCCGGGCGATGGAGGGGAGCGCCACCGTGGTGATCGCCGCGTCGACGATCGCGATGAAGGTGACGCTGACGCACATCACGGGCACGACCAGCCGCTGGCTCAGCCGGAGGGAGCGCGGCGGTCTGCGGGAGCGGGAGGAAGGAGACTGCGAAACATGCTGAGCATACTCACTATGTCGGTACTCATAGAATCGGTTTCACGGCGGAACGCGCGACGGGGAGCGGCACATGGCAGTGCAGGGCAGCAGTGACGTCCTGATCGACGAGCTGTACGACACGACGCACCGGCTGCGCCGCTTCGTGGAGGCCCGACTGCGGACGAGCGGGGCGTCGGTGGCGCGGCTGCGCGCCATGCGGATGCTGGCGCGCAGCGAACGTCCACTGCGGATGCGGGACCTGAGCGAGATGACGGGCGTCGCGGCGCGCACCGCGACCAGCATCGTCGACAGCCTGGAACGGGACGGTCTGGTCGAGCGCGTGCGTCATCCCGAGGACCGGCGCGCCTTCCTGCTGCGGCTGACCGACGCGGGCCGCGCGTGCCACCGTGAGGCGGAGGAGGTGGACCGGCTCGCGCTCGCCGAGGCGACGGCCGGGCTCAGCGTCGAGGACCGCATCCGGTTCCGGGCCCTGCTGGCCGTCGTCCGCGAGGCGACGGCCGGGCGGGACTGATCCCGGCGGGACGGCCGCTTCGCCCCGGCCCGTCAGGATCGCCCGGGCCCACGTCCGCCACCGTCCGCCAGCCACCACATCCTCGACGATCAACGCCGACTGCCCGGAGAACACCACCTTCATACGAGAGTTGGCCTCGTCCCACCTCGTGATCGCAGCCAGGCACGCAGCGTCACGACCGGCTGCGGAACACAGGCCCGTTGATCGGACACTCCCCCGCACCCCCGGTTGCTGCCGTCGAGTGATTTGTCTGACCGCATGCATGTCGCTGGCCCGTGGCACATGGTCCGTGATCTATCCATGGCTCGCGCGATGCATACCGGTGCGTCGTTTCCGGCGGAGTCAGAGGAGCGGGTCATGGGCTCGACCGTGGCAGGCAGCGACGGGCAGGGATTGCCCGAGAAGGTCAAGGGCTTGATGGGCGGGCTCACCGCCGACCTGATGGACCTGGTGGGTGTCCGGTCGGTCTACGAACCGGACCACATGACGGACGTACAGGAAGCCGCCGGCCGCGCGGCGAAGCTGCTGGCGGGCGCGGGCCTGACCAAGGTCGGACTGCTGGACATCAGCAGCGCGACGGACGGCACGGCGGCCCCGGACGGGGAGGTGACCAAGGACGCGCCACTGGTGTACGGCAGCTACCGGCGCCCGGACACGGGGGCCAAGGCGCCCACGGTGCTGCTGTACGCGCACTACGACGTGGTGCCCACCGACGAGACCCAGTGGGAGGAGGCGTTCAAGCCGGAGAAGGACCCGGACACCAACCGGCTGAAGGGGCGCGGCGCGGCCGATGACAAGTCGGGCGTGATGATGCACGTCGGCACGCTGCGGGCCTTCGACGGCAAGCCTCCGGTGAACCTGACGGTGGTGCTGGAGGGCGAGGAGGAGTCCGGGCGGGGGTCGCTGGAGGCGTACATCCAGGCCCACCCCGAGAAGTTCAAGGCGGATGTGATCGTCATTGCGGACGGCGGGAACCACCGGCTGGGCGAGCCCACCCTCACCACCTCGCTGCGCGGCTTCGTCGCGATGAACGTCACGGTCACCACGCTGGAGCACGGCACCAAGCACAGCGGCATGTTCGGCGGCCCGGCGCCGGACGCCTTCATGGTGCTCGCGCGCATGCTGGCCCGCCTGCACGACAACGACGGCAACGTCGCCGTCCCCGGTCTGGTGACCGACGTGTGGGACGGAGTCCAGCCGGCCGAGGAGGAATTCCGCGCCGACGCCGGGGTGTTGAAGGAGACCAGGCTGATCGGCACCGGCTCGCTCGGCAGCCGGCTGTACACCAAGCCGTCGATCAACGTGGTCGGTCTGACCTCCAAGCTCCCGCCGCACGACAAGCCGGTCAACCAGCTGATCGACACGGTCACGGCCCGGATCGGCATGCGGATCGCGCCCAGGGAGGACCCGAAGAACGCCGCGCAGCGGCTGCGGGAGTTCCTGGAGCGCGTCGATGTGAACCCCTGGCGGGCACGGGTGGACATCTCGTGCGACGCCGACCTCGGCCGGGGGTTCACGGCCAAGACGGACGTGCCGAACTTCCAGGTCGCCAGGGAGGCCCTGGAGAAGGCGTACCCCGGCAAGACGACGCAGTCCGCCGGGCAGGGCGCTTCCATCCCGCTGGTCAGCCTCCTGCAGGCGAACAACCCCGAGGCGGCGGTGCTGGTGCTCGGCTGCGAGGAGCCGCAGTGCCTCATCCACGCCCTGCACGAAAGCGTCAGCCTGGACGAGCTGGAGCACATGACGCTCGCCCAGAGCTACCTGCTGCACCTGCTCGGCGCGCTGGGGACACCGGTCGGAAGCGGCACCGACGACACCCGCGTGCCGGTGGCCACCTCGTCGTACTCCTGACCGCCCACCAGTTGCGCCCACCGATCCCGCCAGGAGCCGCATCATGACCGATCAGAGCACCACGACCCCCCGCTTGCGCTACGCCGAAGCCCTGGAACGCTACCAGTCCGACTTCGACCTCCTCGACGCCTCCGGCACCTCGACCCTGGCCGCTTGGTTCCTCGGCCCCAAGGCCGAGAACCAGTGGCTGCTGGAGGACCTGCTGCTGGAGGCGGTGCGCTCGCACGCCGCCGACCGCCGGGAGCTCTACCCGGACGACCCCGCCTACGTCACCGACGAGATGAAGGCGACGGACGCCTACGAGCACGACGTCAAGCACCTGCGCGCCGAGTTCGACACCCTGCTGAAGTCCCTGCGCGGCTCGGTCCCGGCCTACAGCTACCGCCTCCAGGGGCACATGAACTGGGACCTGACCATCCCCGGCATCGTCGGCTACTTCGCCGCCATGCTGAGCAATCCCAACAACGTGGCCGCCGAGGCGTCACCGGTCACCACGCTGCTGGAGAAGGCGGTCGGCCAGGACCTGTGCCGGCTGCTGGGCTACCCGGACGAGGGTTCCTGGGGACACATCACCTGCGACGGCACCGTGGCCAACCTCGAAGCCGCGTGGTCGGCCCGCAACCTCACCTACCATCCCGTGGCCATCGCCGAGGCGATCCGCCGGGAGTCCGACCTCGCCGTCGCCCGGAACCTGACCGTGCTCCTGCCCGACGGCAGCGAGCACCGGCTCCTCGACCTCACCCCCTGGCAGCTGGTCAACCTGCCGCCGCAGACCGTGCTGGACCTGCCCGCCAGGATGCGCGTCGCCTACCACCTCACCGACGCCCAGCTGGCCCTGGTCAACAAGCACACGATCCAGCAGCTCGGCTACGACACCTTCCGCGCCTATCTGAAAGACGAGGTCGCGCCCGGGGTGATCCTGGCGCCGGCCACCATGCACTACTCCTGGCCCAAGGCGGCCGCCGTGCTCGGCATCGGCCGCGGCAACGTGCGGACCGTCGACGTGGACCTCGACGCACGGGCCACCACGCAGGCGCGCCGCGAGCTGCTGGACGACTGCCTGCGCAACCGTCGGCCGGTGCTGCTGGACGTCGCCGTGATGGGCAGCACCGAGCTCAGCGCCGTCGACCCGCTGGCCGCCATCCTCGAGCTGCGCGAGGAGTACACGAAGAAGGGCCTGTGCTACCCGGTCCACGCCGACGCGGCCTGGGGCGGCTACTTCGCCGCCGTCAAGCGGCCGCCCCGGCTCGCGCCCGCCGGCTACACCAGGCCACGGATCACCCCGGACCTGGCCATGAGCGACTACGTCAACGAGCAGTACGACGCGCTGCACGGAGCCGACTCCATCAGCATCGACCCCCACAAGGCCGGCTACATCCCGTATCCGGCCGGGGGCCTGTGCTACCGCGACAAGCGGCAACGGGACCAGGTCGCACTCGGCGCCGCCTACCTCGACCAGGGCGGGTTCGACGCCAGCGTCGGCTTCTTCGGCATCGAGGGCTCCAAACCCGGCGCGGCGGCGACCGGCGTCTACCTCAGCCACCGGGTCATCAGCAACGACGCCGCAGGCTACGGACGCATCCTCGGCCAGGCGCTGTTCAACAGCAAGCGCCTCTACGCCGCCGTCCGCACCATGGCCCGCCCCGACGACCCCTTCACCGTCACCACCGTCCAGCGCCTGCCCGCCGAACGCGCCCAGGCCGGTCCGCAGGACGTCGAACGGCAGATCGCCTACGTCCGCGACCACATCGTGCCCAGGAGCAACGAGGAACTGCTCCAGGACCCGCAGGCCATGGAGCTGCTGAGCGAACTCGGCTCGGACCAGGTCATCATCGGTTACGCCTTCAACCCCGTCGTCGACGGCAGGCCCAACACCGAACTGGCGGTGGCCAACGAGCTCAACCACCGCATCAACCAGCGGCTCAGCATCCTGCCGAGCGCCGTCGAACCCCGGATCCCGCTGCCGGACGAGATGCCGCCCCTCATCCTCACCGGTTCCGAGTTCGACCCCGCCGTCTACGGCAGGCCCTTCGTCGACGACCTCCGCACCAGGCTCGGCGTCCCCACCCGCGCTGACGCCGCCGACCGGGATTTGCCGGTCAAGTACCTGATCTCCACCACCATGGACCCCTGGATGACGGACACCGCCACGGGCGACTTCATCCCCCATCTCATCGACGCCCTGCGCAAGACGGTCGTGCAGTGCGTCGACGACATGCAGCGGGTTCTCTGACCCCCATGCCGTCGAACCGGAGCCGCCGGCCACCCCCGGCGGCTCCGGCCACCCGCGGCGATCATTGCCTGGGGACGCGCCACGGACGCGTCCTCCGTGCAGGCAGGGACTGCGCCAACCCGCCCGCCGGCGGGGGTGAGGGGAAGCGCCGGCCGACCGGTACGGGAGTCCTCCTGCAGGCCGCGTGGGCGTGCCAAGTGCCGACGAGGCCCTGCACCTGCCTTGTGTGACATATCGCCCGATCGGGTCGGGCTCGGCCGTCAGTGGCTGAACCAGGCATCGGGAGCGTTGTCAGTGGGGGCAGGCAGGATGACGGGCATGACCACACCAGTTGCAGTGATCGTGGATGCCGCCGCCTACGCGCAGGCGGTCGAGGACGCGGTGAAGGCGTCGGCCGCCTACTACGCGGGCGGAACGTCGGCCTTGGACGATGACGGCTACGACCGGCTGGTGCGCGGCATCGCCGCGTGGGAGGCAGAGCATCCTGATCAGGTGCTGCCCGGCTCTCCGACGGGGAAGGTCGCCGGCGGCGCCGTGGAGGGCGATGTCCCGCACACGGTGGCGATGCTGAGTCTGGACAACGTGTTCTCGCCGCAGGAGTTCACCGCCTGGACCGCGTCCCTGGCCCGCCGTATCGGCCACGAGGTCGAGCGGTTCAGCGTCGAGCCGAAGCTGGACGGGCTCGCGGTCGCCGCCCGTTACGCCGACGGCCGCCTGAGACAGCTGATCACACGGGGGGACGGGACGGCCGGCGAGGACGTCTCGCACGCGATCGGCACCATAGAGGGCCTGCCGGACCAACTCGCCGAGCCGGTCACCGTGGAAGTCCGCGGTGAAGTCCTCATGACGAACGCTCAGTTCGAGCACGCCAACGAGGTGCGCACCGCGCACGGCGGACAGCCGTTCGCCAACCCGCGCGGCGCCGCGGCGGGCACCCTGCGCGCCAAGGAGCGCGCCTACACGGTGGCGATGACGTTCTTCGGCTACGGCCTGCTGCCCCTGCCCGACACCGAGACGGCACTCACCGCGCGGCTGGGCGAACTCGCACACAGCGACCTCATGGTCCAGGCTGCCGCATACGGGGTGAACACCACCGCCGCCACCGCGGTGCCCGGCATCACCGCCGGCACCGTCGAGCAGGTGCTGGCCCGGGTGCAGGAGATCGCCGCCCTGCGGGCCGAGCTGCCGTTCGGGATCGACGGGATCGTCGTCAAGGCCGACCTGGCCGCCGACCAGCAGGCGGCAGGTTCGGGCTCGCGCGCTCCGCGCTGGGCGATCGCCTACAAGCTGCCGGCCGTCGAGAAGATCACCCGGCTGCTCGAGGTCGAGTGGAACGTCGGACGCACCGGCATCATCGCCCCGCGCGCCGTCCTGGAACCGGTCGAGATCGACGGCGCCACCATCACCTATGCCACCCTCCACAACCCGGCCGACATCACCCGCCGCGACCTGCGTCTGGGCGACCACGTCATGGTCCACCGGGCCGGCGACGTCATCCCCCGTATCGAAGCCCCCGTCGCCCACCTGCGCACCGGCGACGAACAGCCCATCGCCTTCCCCGAGGCGTGCCCGCGCTGCGGGGCCGGCATCGACACCGGCGAGCAGCGCTGGCGCTGCGAGAACGGCCGCAACTGCCACCTGGTGGCCGCCCTGTCCTACGCAGCCGGCCGCGACCAGCTCGACATCGAAGGCCTCGGCCGCACCCGGATCGTCCAGCTCGTCGAGGCCGGCCTCGTCGCCGATCTCGCCGGCCTGTTCACCCTCACCCGCGAACAGTTGATGGGCCTGGAGCGGATGGGTGCGACCAGCACCGACAACCTCCTCGCCGCCATCGCCGCGGCCAAGGACCGGCCGCTGTCGCGGGTGCTGTGCGCGCTCGGGGTCCGCGGCACCGGCCGCTCCATGTCCCGCCGAATCGCGAGGCACTTCGCCACCATGGACGACATCCGCGCCGCGGACGCGGAAGCGATGCGGCAGGTCGAGGGCATCGGCACCGAGAAGGCCCCCTCGATCGTCGCCGAGCTGGCCGAACTCGCCCCGCTCATCGACAAACTCGCCGCCGCCGGGGTGAACATGACCGAACCTGGCGCCACCCCACCCGCCCCGTCCGACGGCGACACCGGCGGCCACGACGAGGACACCGAGCGTGCGGGCGGACCACTGGCCGGGATGACCGTGGTCGTCACCGGCGCGATGACCGGCCCCCTGGAGAAACTCAGCCGCAACCAGATGAACGAACTCATCGAACAAGCCGGCGGCCGCGCCTCCTCCAGCGTCTCCAAGAAGACCACCCTCGTCGTCGCCGGAGACGGCGCGGGGTCCAAGCGAGCCAAGGCCGAAGATCTCGGTATCCGCCTGGCCACCCCGGACGCCTTCGCCGCCCTGGTCGCCGACTACCTCAAGTAAGCCTTCCTCAAGGCCTGTTCCTCAGCTCACACCGGCAGTCCGGGCTGTGCGGGAACAACCCGAGACGGTTGACCGTTCACCTGCACGTGGCTCGCGGAGGGGACAGTGTCCCCGGGCCCCGCCCATAGCCCATGGGGACGATCGTCCGGCTGAAGCCCCATGGAGCCCTCCGCCGAGAGGCGACCGCCCTCCGCCGAGAGGCGACCGCCCTCCGCACGCCACCGCCTTACGGCCCCGGCTGGTCTCCCCCGTCCAGCCGGGGCTTTTGCGCGCTGACGGCGGCTCGCAGCCCTGTGTGACGTACCGACCGTGCGGGTGAGCCGGACAAGGATCGCGGGACGAGACGCAGGCCGCCCGGCTACGGAGATCCCGTTCGGCACGGACGCTCCGTCGGGCGGTGTTCCGGTGATGATCGTGCTGCTCGTACGGCGCTTCAAGTGCCTGGTTGCCGACTGCCCGGCGGTGACGTTCGCGGAGCAGGTACCGGGGCTGACCGGCCCTCACGCCCGGTACACCCCGGTGCTGAGGGGCCGGTTGAACCGCATCGCCGGAGTCCTGGCCGGCAGACCCGGAGCCAGGCTTGCCGGACGACTCGGGTGACGGTGCTCGAGGACCCAACCTGGCGAAGGCCGTCGAGAAGACGGTCGCCGCCCACTGCAACTGTCTTCGCTCCGCTCACAAGGCCGCCGCTGCCTTCGACGAGCCAGAACCGCCTCAGATGCCGGACGGCTTCCTCGACGTCCGCGGCCGACCCCGTCGCATCGTCGCGACCATCCGTGAGCGGCACGGCGAACGGACGATGGTCAGCCGCTACGCCCGTCTGCTGCGGGAGGGCACGGTGACCACACCTCCACCGCCGGCACTGACCGAACCTCGTCGGGCGCTGCGCTGGATCATGACCCACACCGAGCGCCTGCAACCCGACGAAGCCGTCGGCGTCGACGGTGGTGGTGAACTTCGTCGACGTCTGCATGGTGCCGGTGGCGGCCGGCAAGGTGTCCGCGACCCGGTCCACGGTGACCACGCAACCGGCGTCGCCGGACAGATCGGCGGGCGTCGACCAGCCAAGAGAGGCGGCGGGGCTCATCCGGCGGCGAGCACTCGGCCAGGCCCGTCCGCGACTCCGCCCAGCACCTCACCGACCAGCAGAGCCGGCAACGGTGAGTAGCCGGCACGTGTGAATGGCGAGCCCAACTACCCGCTGCCCGTGGGGAAAGGCTGTACGGGGCTGGAGGAACGGCTCCCCCTCCGAGGTGGCTGTGCCCCGGCGGAAGACGATTCCCGCGGTACGGGTGCGGTGGGGCGCCCGGTGATTGCCCGCGCTATCGCGTGACTGCCACAGTGACGTCGTAGCGGCCTTGGCCCGGCGGGCATCGCATGGCCTCGCCGCACGCATGGCGTCGGGCGGTGACGTGAGCGGTGCCGGGCCCGAGGACGGTGAACCGGGCGGAGGAGATTCCACAGCCGCGGCCGGGCGGGCAGGTGCCGGTGGTTGTGGTTCCGCCGCCGACGGGGGCGAGCACCCGCGGGCTCGAGCTGGTGGGGGTGGACCAGTAGGCGCTGTGCAGGCGCACCACGATGAGCGTGCCGACGGTCGCCCGGACCGTCCTTCCGCGCTGCCGTTCGTCGAGGACGACCGACGGGGTGACGGATCCGGACGGCCCGGCCGACGCGGAAGACGGCGACGGCGCGGGAGGCGGCGACCCGGCGGAGCCGGACGAACAGCCGCCCAGGGTGCCTGTCAGGGTCGCTGCGGCCAGCGCGGCGATCCCGGCATGCAGCACGCGCCGGGCGGGGCACGAGCGGATGACTGACGGGAACACGGGTCTTCCTCCGGTGGATGCCGCCCCGCGTGGGCGCCCCTACGCGGGGGTGGGGGCGAGCCCTCGGCTCGCCCCCACCGTACGGCGTGACAGGTCAGGACACCGTCACGTCGTCGTAGTAGGTGTAGGTCGCGTCACCCGCGTAGTTGTCGTCCTTGTTGGTGAGGGTGAGCGTGTAGGTGTGGCCCGCGGTCACCGTGCCGGAGACCTGTTTCCAGCCCGCGCCCTGGGTGCAGGTCTTGCCCAGCAGCGTCGTGGTGGTGCCCGCCGTGGTGTCCTGGAGGGTGGCCGTCGCCCAGTCGTAGGTCACCGTGTCCGGGCAGGTGACGTTGTACCAGAAGGAGATCTTGCTGGTGCCGGACGGAGCGGTGAAGGACTGGGAGACCGAGGAGGTGTTCGTCGGACCGGTGGAGCCCACCGTCGCGCCGTAGCTGCCGCTGTGCGCCGCCGAGGTGGTGGCGGAGGCGGTGCCACTGGTGGTCCAGCCGGACAGGCTGCCGGTCTCGAAGGTGCCGTTGGTGAGGCTGCCGGTGCCGCCACCGCTGCCGCCGACGATCGCGTGGGTGATGGCGCAGTTGTTGGTGTCGTTGGACCAACTGGCCTGCTCGGCGAAGGTGCCGGTGCCCATCGTGACGTTGGCCGCCCCGCCCGTGCTGCCGGGCGAGATCCAGGCGCATTCGTCGGCGTTCTCCTGGCCGTCGTACGAGCTGCCGGTGTGGTTGGTCCAGCCGCCTGCCGGGTTCTGGTCGGACATCATCTCCTGCCACTCGTGGCCGAGCGTCATCGTCCAGCCGTCCAGCGTGCCGGGCGAGTTGACGAAGCCGACACCGCAGCCGGAACCGGAGTCCATGTTGTACGGCTGGTTGCTGAACGCGATGTCCCCGTAGGAGGAGGACACGGGACCGCCGGAGAGCGTGCTGTCGCCGTTGTAGTCGTGCCAGGCGCAGTACTGGCCCTGGTAGTTGTCCGGGTTGGTGTTGTGCGGCGAGAGGATGACGTAGTAGGCGTCCCGGTTGGACGCGGCGGTTGTGTTGCCGAAGTGGCCGGCGGCCTTGACGGCTTCGGCGCCGAGCTGGTGCCCGGTCGCGGCGCTGGGCGAGGCCGCCGAGTTGTCGTACCACACTCCGGACAGCACGCCGCCGCTCTGGTACGGGATGAAGTCCGCGTTGGACGGGCAACTGGTGGCGCCCGCGGACACGTTCGGCCCGTCACACCACTGGGTGAGATCTGCGGACCACCGCTCGTTGCCGGTGCCGATGTCCTTGAACATCTCCTGGGCGACGGGGGCCGCGCCGTCGGGGTCGCCGGAGAACGTGGCGTCGCCGCTGCTGTTGGTGCTCTGCGTGCCCCACTGCGAGCCGTAGAAGACCAGGTAGACCTTGGAGTGACCGCTCTGGACGCCGATGCCGTCGACGCCACCGCCGTAGGAGAGCGTCTGCGACCCGGTCGCCGCGGTGGCGGCCGGCTGGTTGGCCGCCCAGGACTTCATCTTCGCGTTCCGCTGGATGGTCGGTATGACACCGTGCCGGTACGGGTGCTGGTAGGCCGGGCTGTAGGGATTGGGTCTCGCCGAGTGGGTCGCGGCCTGGGTGGCTGCTGCCGCCTGAGGGATGGAGGCGACTACCGCACCGGTGAGGAGGGAGAGCGACGCGAGACCGGTCAGGGTTGCTCGGACTGCGCCGCGGGTGTGGGGATGACCCATGGGTGATGGGATCCTTTCTTGGCACGAACCTCCGCCGTCGGTGCGGCGGGGGTGAGCTGCATGGGGTGTTCGACGAGGCCATCACCCGTTGGACCGGCTCCGGCCGTCGGTTGACGCCGGTTTCGTACCGGAGCAGGAGCAGGGCTCCGAGCGGCGCCGGGCGACTGCACGGGGCGGTGCCCGGCATTTGGGGAACTCACGCACGGCGTTGCGATCCGCGAAGGAACTCACGTCCTGGACCGGACGAATAAAGAGACAGTGAGAACGGGTTCACACTGCCATTTTTCGCTGGCCGAATTGGTGATGACCTGTCTGACGCGGAGAAGCAAAGCAGACTTGACGGGTCCAGGTCAACGGAAGCGCATAGCCTTTACACAGGAAAGAGAGGACCGCCGGCCCGAAGGTGTGGTTATGGCGTTGGATAGCCGCTGTTGGTTCTGGCTGCCCGTCAAATTAGCGCAGCTCAGGGCCGGTTGGAGGACATGTCGGACGACGGGGCGGGGGCACTCCGCATGCCTCCCCGGTTCCGTTCTCTGCACAACACTCCGCTTATGCCGACCAAGTTCGAGAAAATGCTCGTCCAAGAAGCGTTAATCAAAGCTCAATTGTTTGTCGTGGTCACCATTCGGATTCTCCCTGATGAGTCAAGGCTGGTTCCCTGGGTCCGGGCATGCCGGGGAAGCCCGGCGTCGTGCCGGAGGCGGGGCGGGGACTTGCGACGCGTTCCGCGACGTCGTAGTCCGCGCATGTCTCGGCTGCGGCGTGCTCGGCGCTGTGCGGGGCCCTTCCGTGCAGGAGATCCCGCCCCGACTGCACGGTGGCGGCGACCCGCGAGCGCGGGCACGGACGGATTCCTCGCCGAGGCATCCGCCGAACTCATGTGCCGGCTTCCGGGACCGGCGCTACCGCACCGGCCAGGTGTGGAGCGGCGAGCCCAACTCCGCGCTCGTCGAGGAGGTCTCGCCCCTCGCTCCCGGGACGGCGCTGGAGGTGGGATGCGGTGAGGGCACGGACGCCATCTGGCTGGTCGGGCAGGCTGGCAGGTCACCGGCGTCGACTTCTCCTCCGAGGCCCTCCACCGGGCCGCCGGGCACACCCCCGCCCACCTGACCGGCCGCATCACCTGGCGGCAGGCGGACATCCGCCACTGGCAGCCCGGCGAAAGGCCCCGCTACGACCTGGTCACCGCATCCTTCATCCACTTCGCCGGGTCAACCGCTCGTCGCTGTGCCGGACACGCGTCCGGCTCGGTGATGCGATGCTGGAGACGGTGTTCCGGCAAGTGGCCGGACCGCCGACGGGCCGGAAGACGCCGGCGCCCGGTGGTGCGGCCTGCGCCTCTGGCAATGGACGGCACGCAGTTCGACGTGCGGGGCTCGGTGAGCAACGGCGACGCCTTCGACGGGCCCCTCACCGGTGGCACACCCTCCGGGCCTCCCGCAGGTATGAGCCGCCGTGCTCGCGGAGTGCGACCGCTGACCAGCTCGGGACTCGCCACACCCTCGGTGTGGAGCCCGGCGGCAGCCTTCGCCTTGCCCTTGCGGGTGGTGGTCGCCCGGCGCAGCCGCTTGCGCCGGGCGCAACTCCGGTCCAGGCCCTGTGGCTGGGCGTCATCATCGTCGGAGCGGTCTGGCTCAAGCTCGCCGACAGGCCGCGGAACACTCAGGAGTCCGCCGCCCGGCCTCAGGACACCCAGGTCGTCACCGGCTCCGGGAAGCGCAGGGTGCACAGCACTGAAGCCTCACCACGGGCCCGTCGGCGGTGAGGGCACGACAGCAGGGTCTCTTGGGGCGGAGCGACGGCGACCCGGGTCCGGATCCTGCCCCCTCCGCGGTGCTGCAGCCGGTCATGGAGTGATGCCCGTGGGCGGAGGTACGGACCGGCCGAGGTCGGCCACGAGGCGGTGGGCCAGCTTTTCGGAGGAGGCCGGGTTCTGGCCGGTGTACAGGCTCCGGTCGACCACTATGTGCGGGCGCAACGGCAGGCGTGCCTTGGAGTACCGGGCGCCGCGCTGCCTCAGCCGGTCCTCGAGCAGCCACGGGGCCTTGCGCGCGAAACGGTTGAGTCGTTCCTCCCGGTTGGACAGGCCGGTCATCCGGTAGCCGGCGAACGGCCAGGCGCCGTCCTCCGTCTTCGCCGCGAGAGCGGCCGCCGGAGCATGGCAGAGCAGCGCGAGCGGCCTGCCGAAGGTCAGCCTACGGGTGATCAGCTCGCCGGAGACCTCGTCGTGGGCCAAGTCCTCCATGGGGCCGTGACCGCCGGGGTAGAACACCAGGTCGAAACGGTCGGGGTCGACCTCCTCCAGGGCGACGGGGTGGTTCATCCGGTGGCTGATCACGTCCAGGTACCGCTGAACTGCTCGGCGCTTGCCGGGTGTTCCGGCGGTGACACCCACGCTGAGCCGGTCCAGGGTGGGGGCCTTGCCTCCGGGGGTGGCGATCGTGATCCGCCAGCCGGCGTCGGTGAAGATCCTGTGCGGCACGGCCACCTCCTCGGCCCAGTAGCCGGTGGGATGGATCGTGCCGTCACTCAGCGTCCAGCCGTCGGCCGCGGAAATGACGAACAGCACCTCGATCATCTCGGCGTTCCTGTCGTTCATGTGTTCCGTCCTCAGGCCTCGACCGCGCGCTTGATCGCCGCGAGCGTCCGCGCCATGCCGTTCTCGAGTTCGTCGGCGTGCGCCGCCTCGCCGCCCAGGGCGAAGCGGGCGAAGATCCGGCCGAGCAGGGTCAGCCTGGCGGGGACGGGGCGGCGGTGGACGAGCCGGGTGCCGTCGGGGACACGTTCGAGTTCGAAGATCCACCGGACCCCGCTGGTCCTGGTGTCCCAGGACAGGCGCCTGCCCGGCGCCACCTCCACGACGACGTTGCGCGTCGGCCAGAACACGGCCTTGCGGCGGTTGACACCCAAGTACCACTGCCCGGCCCGCAGCCCGCCCGGCTTCAGCGGCAGCATCGCCTGGAGTTCGGGGCTGCGCCGGGGCCAGGCGCGGACGTCCGCCAGCGCCCGCCACACCTTCTCCGGCGTCGCGGCGATCCGGACTTCGGCGCGCAGTTCCCGGTCGGCTGTCGGCGTGTCGGACGGCATGCTGTTCTCCCGCTTCCTGTTTCCTGCGTCGGCTTTTCTCACGTCGGATCCGCTCGGGCGGTTCATCCGCGGCGCATGAGCCGCTGGACGAGGCGCGGTCCGCGCCCGCCGAAGGGTGGCTGGGCCAGGCGCAGGGTGTCCGGCCGCAGCGGCATGCTGAGCACGGGCTTCTCGTGGGAGAAGCTGCGCCACGAATAGGTGCCGTGATAAGCGCCCATGCCACTGGAACCGACGCCGCCGAAGGGCAGCCCGGTCGTGGCGACGTGGACGAGGGCGGCGTTGTGGACGACCGCACCCGAAGAGGTGTTCCGCTCGAACAGGCGCCGGGTGCGCGATGAGGAGGAGAAGACGTAGAGCGCGAGCGGCTTGTCCCAGCCGTTGATCACCGTGACGGCCTCTTCCGCGGAGGCGACCGGGACGATCGGGAGGATGGGGCCGAAGATCTCCTCGCGCAGCACGGGCACGGCCGCGTCGGGACCGATGAGGGGGCGGCCGGCGGTGTCCGGCAGGGTGACCACCGTCGGCGCGAGGTAGCGGTCGCCGCGGTCGTGCGTGCCGCCCACGCGGACGTCCAGGCCGTCCAGGTAGCCCACGAGACGGTCGAACTGGCGCTCGTTGACGATGCGGCCGTAGTCGGGGCTGATCCGGGGGTCGGCGCCCCACATGTCCTCGATCGCGGTACCGAGCGCGTCCACGAGTGCCGGAACCCGGTCCGGGGTGGTCATCACGTAGTCCGGGGCCACACAGGTCTGCCCCGCGTTGGTGAACTTCGCCCAGGCCAGGCGGCGGGCCGCGGTCTTGAGGCCGGCGTCGTCGTCGAACCAGACGGGCGACTTGCCGCCCAGCTCCAGCGTCACGGGCGTCAGGTGCTCGGCGGCGGCGCGCATGACGATGCGCCCGACCGTGCCACTGCCGGTGAAGACAATGTGGTCGAAGCGCTGCGCCAGCAGCTCCGTGGTCTCGGGCACGCCGCCCTCCACGACGCACACCGCGCCGTCCGGGAAGTACCGCGGCACCAGCCGGGCGACCAGCGTCGACGTCGCGGGCGCGAGCTCGCTGGGCTTCAGCACGGCCGTGTTCCCCGCGGCCAGCACCCCGACCAACGGGTCCAGCAGAAGCTGCGCCGGGTAGTTCCACGGCGCGATCACGAGCACGACACCGAGCGGCTCGGGCACCAGGCGCGCCCGGCCGGGCAGCAGCGCCGCCGGCACCGGACCCCGTTTGGGGCGCGCCCAGCGGCGCAGGTGCCGCAGGGCGTGGTTGATCTCACCGACGACGACGCCGGTCTCGGTCAGCCGGGCTTCGTCGGGACTCTTGTGGAGGTCGGCCCACAGAGCCTGCTCGAAGGCGGACTCGTTCTCGGTGATCAACCTGCGCAGCGCGTGCAGACGGCGAGTGCGGGCGGCCGGCGCGGACGTCGCCCCGGAGTCGAAGAGGCTCCGGGCGGCCGCGACGGTCTCGGGGATCGGCCTGCGCGTGAAGGTGGATGCGGTCACGGCACCACCGTAGCCTATTTCCGAAACGAAAGCTTTCCGTTTCGATTAGAAGGGTGCCGCGAGGAGTACGGAGGAACGCGAGAGAATCCAGGCATGACTGGTACCACTGAGGACGCCACCGCTCCGCGACGCGGCCGGCGCAACGACCCGCGCCTGGACACGGCGCTGATCAACGCGGCCATCGAGGTCCTCAACGAGACGGGCTACGCCGCCTTCACCACCACGGCGGTCGCCCGGCGCGCCGGGGCGTCCACCGCCTCCCTCTACCGGCGTTGGCCCTCCAAGCAGGCCCTCGCCGGAGCGGTCGCGCGGCACATCGCGCTCAACGAACTGAGTGGCATCGACACCGGCTCCCTGGAGGGAGACGTACGCGAGCTCCTTGCCCGCAAGCAGCGCATCCTCGACGCCAGCGCCGGTCCGGCCCTGCTCTCCCTCATGGGCCAGGCGGCCCACGACCCGGCCCTGCGCCGGATCCTCCACGAGGACGTCTACCTGGCCGCCCGCGAACGCCTCGAGGCGCTGATCGCCCTGGCCGCCCGCCGCGGCGAACTCGATGCGGACATCGACGAGACCCGGATCAGCGTCCTCGCCCTCGTCCTCATCGGCACCGCCCTCGCCCGCTCGGTCTTCCTGCCCGCGCACGAAGCCGCCACCGAACCGGCCGACGACACGTACGCCGATCTCGCCGAAACGGAACTACGTCTGCTTCTGGGTGCCCTGCGCGAAAACAGCGACAACCCGTGAGGGCACAGCTCCAGCAGAGCCATGGCTCGATGAGACGCACAGCCATCGGCCGACCGGCCCCCGGACCTCGAAGGAATCAAGCACGTCCGCGACGACTGTGATCATCACGCCGCCGGGAATGTCCAACGGCACACCCGCGAGCGGGCCGGACCGCGTGACTGGCGAACCGACACCTCGACCGGGAACCGCTGATGGGGAAGCCGGCAGCACCGGCGCGTAACAGGCGATACTTTTGACCCCGGAACATGCGCCGCCTGTACTGCCGCAGCGCGCATATCGCAGGAAGGAACGCACATGAGCGGCACACTGGCCGACGAGATCCGCAGTCGCCTCGGAGAGCTCAGTCCGGCCGAGCGCAAGGTCGCCCGGGTGCTGCTGGCCGGTTACCCCGCCGCGGTCTTCGAGACCGTCGCCACGATCGCTGAGCGCGCCGCCGTCTCCACGCCCACCGTCCTGCGCTGCGCCTCCAGGCTCGGCTACCGCAGCTTCCCCGACCTGCAGGCGGCCCTTCGCGCGGAACTCGACGCCCGCAACGCCTCTCCGATCACCCTGTACGAAAGCACGGGGATGTCACCGGGCGAGCAGGCCACCGCCGCGGTGCAGGGCGGCGGCGAGACGCCCGCGGACCGGCAGCTGACGACGCTGCAGCAGGCGCTGTCCCAGACCTTCAAGGAGACGTCGCCGCACGAGTTCGACAACGCGGTGGACCTCCTGAGCGACGCCCGCCGCCGCGTCCACCTCGTGGGTGGACGGTTCACACACCTGCTGGCGCAGTACTTCGGGCTGCATCTGATGCAGTTCCGCGACCAGGTGAGCTTCCTGCCGGACAGGGACGTGGAAAGGGCTTCGTTCCTCGCGCAGTTCGCGCGCCGCGACGTCACGGTCGTCTTCGACTACCGGCGTTACGAGGAGGACAAGACGATCATCGCCGAACTCGCCCGTGAGCGCGGCGGCAAGGTCATCGTGTTCACCGACCCCTGGCTCTCCCCCGCAGCGGCGCACGCCGACGTGGTGCTCATCAGCCGGGTGGCCTCCTCCTCGCCCTACGACAGTCTCACCCCGACGCTCGCGCTCATGGAGTCGCTGATCGCGGCCGTCCTCAACCGGCTCGGCCCCGATGCGCACCAGCGCATGAAGGAGGCGGAGAGCATCGCCCAGCGCGTCGGCCTGGTCTGAGGCCGCCCGCCGCTGCCGTGCTGCCGGGTGACGGAGGAGGGACGGGGCGGGGCGGCCGCTGTTCCCGTCCCGCCCCGGGCGGTCACCGGGGGGTGATACCGATCCGCATGCCGATCAAGGTCTGGGCGCTCGTGCCGTCGTGTGTCCAGGCGGAGAAGTCGTCCGGCTTGGTGAAGACGACGGTGAAGCGTGGTCCGGTCTCGAAGGTGGTCGCGGTCGCGGTCTTCTGCGCCCGGGCGTAGACGCGGTCGTGGCCGGTGTCGGCGGCGAGCCGGAACGCTCGGCCTTCGCGGCCGGCGGCTCCGGTGTGCGTGTCGAGGAGTCCGGAGCGGAGGAAGCCGAATCCGCCCGGGGGGATGTATCCGAGGCGGCCGGCGTCGTCGAAGTAGCCGGGAGCGCTGCCGTCGCGCAGACCCTCGTAGGATTCGCCGCCGCTCACCATGTGGGCCCCCGCGGCTGTCTGGGCGCGGCGGAGGATCCGGCGACGACAGCGCCGTGGGCGAGCTTGGCCCGGATGGCGGAGAGGACCTTGGAGTCGGTGTGCCGGTCACCCCGCAGCAGATTGGTGATGTAGCGGTACTGGTCGCCGCCGCCGAAGAAGAACCCGGTCATGGCGTTGACCTGGGTGACCACATCGGCCGAGTCTGCGCTCGACGCATGGTCGGTGTCGACGGGGATCCACTGGGCGTCGGCCGCCCCGTGCTGCTTGAACAGCCGGGCGTAGTAGGCGCCGTTGCAGACGGAGTTGCTGCACCGGTCGGGGTCGCCGGCGTCGGGGTCCTGACTCTCGGGGACGGAGGCGGCGGTGATGACGCCGATGCGGGCCGCGGGGCCGCCGGCGCGTCTGATGATCTCCCCGTAGACCTCGGTGTTGTCCTCCTTCAGGCCGCCGCCGACAAGGACCAGGGACCCCTGCCAGGAGGGGGCGGCGCCGTCGGTGGCCTGCGCGGCTGGGGCGGCCGGGAGGAGGGTGAGGGCGAGGACGGTGGCGGCCGCGAGAACGGTGCGGCGTGCGGCGGTGCGGGCATGGTGCCTCCATGAGGTGGGAGGAGAGCCGCATGACCGCGACGAGCGTGCCCAGCGTCAGGCCGAGTGCCATGGCGGCGGCGGTGAGCCAGAGGGTGGCGGCCAGGCCGTCGAAGACGAGGTGGGCGAACAGGTAACGGCCGACGACGTCCCGGGGCAGGTTGTCGTTGCGGGCGAGGGATCCGACGAGTCCGGCCAGGGCCAGCAGCGAGAGCACGACGGCGATCCAGCGCCCGTAGTTGCGGACCGGTACGACCTCGAGTTCGGGGGCGCTCGGGCCGCCGGTGCGGGCGGCGCCGAGGGCGGCCTTGGTGTCGATCACCTCTAGTCCACCGCCGCATTCTCGGTGGCCTGCTTCACGGCGATGGAGGCCACGCCGTACTTGTCGTAGATCTTGGTGACGGTGCCGTCGTCGATCAGTGCCTGCAGCGCCTTCTGGATCGCGTGGGTCAGCTCGGGCTGCTGCCTGCTCACGGCGATGCCGTTGGGCGAGGCGTTGCAGCCGCCGGGTGCGGCGGGGTCCTCGACGAGGTCGAAGGCCTTGCCCGCGTCGGCGGTCTTGGCGACCCGGCCGGCGGCGGGCTTGGTGAGGACCTGGGCGACGACCTTGCCGGAACGCAGGGCGAGTTGGGCGTCGGAGCCCTTGAGGTGGGTCTGGACGGCGATCTTCCCCTTGCCCGCGGCCGAGCACGCCGCCTGGTGCTTCTTCAGCAGGTCGAGCTGGTTGGTCGCGGCCTGCACATCGATCCGTCGATTGACCAGATGTACTGCACGTTACATTCCGGCAACAGGCGATCCGGAGCGAGGAAGCGGCACAGTTTGGGAGAGTTTGTCGCGGTCAGCGAACCGTCGCGGGTGAGATCAGGTGCGGGGTGACGCCGTACACATCTCGGCTCAGACCGATGACTTGTACCTTCCGCTACCGAACCAGGGAGTGCGGCCCGGCGGCGCATCCGTGTCCCACGGGCGGGTTCGTCCGAAGCTGCGTTTGGCCTCGATGGTGGGGGCTACCCCACACGCGGAACCTCGACCGCAGCCGCCGAAGCGGCGGTGACCAGCGGGAGTGCGGAATACACATACGGCAAGGGGCTGGTCGTGATGACCATGACGACGCAGCAGGGCGGCGGCGGAGGTTCCAGTGGCCTCTACGACGTACTGGAGCTCATTCTCGACCGGGGGCTGGTGATCGACGCGTTCGTGCGCGTCTCCCTGGTCGGCATCGAAATACTCAAGATCGACATACGGATCGTGGTGGCCAGCGTCGACACCTATCTGCGCTTCGCCGAGGCGTGCAACCGCCTCGACCTGGAGGCGGGCCCGCGCAAGCCGGCCGGCCTGACCGAACTCACCGGGAAGCTCACCGAATCCGGCGCCCGCGGCAAGACCAAGGGAGCGCTGTCCGGGGCCGCCGAGACGATCTCCGAGGCCTTCCGGCAAGCCCGTGACGAGGGGCGTCACAGGCAGGGAGAGCGCTGAGCACCCACGTCCGCGGACTCACCCACCGGGCAGACCATCGATACCGCCCCGCAGCGTCGTCAGTACGGCACCGTTGACCGGAGCGCCGCCTGACCGCCCGCGTCAGGCAGCGCCCTTGAACTGGGCGCGCAGGTACGCGTCGAAGGCGCGGGCGCCGAGCAGCCGGCGGGCGTGCACCAGGACCCTCGCGGCGGCGGTGACCACGTAGCGGGGGCGCGGCGCGGCGCTGACGGCGGCCCGGTGGATGACCTCGGCGACGGCCTCGGGCGGTGCCGAGAGGCGGGTCGACCGGTAGGAGCGGGCCATCTGCTGGTCGGCGGCCGCGTTGAGGGCGGCGTACGGGCCGGCAGGAGCGGCGGATCCGGACAGGGTCCGGGCGGCCGTGTCACCGAAGCCCGTCCGGATCAGGCCGGGCTCGATCAGGCTCACCTTGACGCCGAAGGGCGCGACCTCGAAGCGCAGCGCGTCGGTGAGCGCCTCGACGGCGTACTTGCTGGCGTGGTAGTAGCCACCGGCGGGGAAAACCAGACGGCCGCCCATGGAGCCGACGTTGATGATCCGGCCGCGGCCGGCGCGACGCATGCCGGGAAGCACGAGCTGGGTCATCCGGGCGAGCCCGAACACGTTGGTCTCGAACTGGCGCCGCACGCCGTCCAGGTCGGTCTCCTCGACGGTGCCGTACGCGCCGTAGCCGGCGTTGTTGATCAGCACGCCGACCGAGCCGTGCTCCGCCTCCACCTTGGCGACGGCGTCCGCCATCGACATCTCGTCGGTGACGTCCAGAGCCATGACGCGGGCACCGGCTTCGGCGAGGTCGGTCAGGGACTCCGGGCGCCGAGCGGTGGCGTAGACGGTGAACTCGGGGTTCCGGGCGAGGCGCAGGGCGGTGGCCCGGCCGATGCCGGAGGAGGTACCGGTGATGAGGACGGCGGTGGTCATGAGGACTCCGTAGGCTGGTGAGGGGTGTGGTCCAGGCCGGCGACGAGCAGGGTCACTCCCTGGCGCAGCCGCCGCCGGGGGGCGTCGGGCTCGGACAGATCGGCTTCGATGCCCCGGGTGAGCGCGAGGAGCAGCTCGGCGAAGGCGCGCGCGTCGGTCCGCCGGCCGGCGTCGGCGACCGTGTCGACCAGCAGGCCGAGCATCGCGGTGTTGTAGTCGTCGATCAGCTCGGTCATCAGGCGCGTGTCGGCGCCCAGCAGCTCGGCGGCATGCGCCGGGCTGTCCCGCCACAGCCGCAGTGTCATCTCCAGCTTCGCCTCCAGCGCTCCGGTCAGCCGCTCGGTGAGCGTGCCCGGCACGGACGCTGCCGCGCGGGCGCCGGACAGGGACGCCTCCAGCAAGCGCGCCCCGAGGCGCCGGAAGGCGTCGTCCTTGCTGCGCACGTACTGGTAGACGGCGGGGCGGGAGATGCCGGCCTCTCGGGCGATGTCGTCCATGGTCGTGCGTCGCACACCGTGCCGGGTGAAGCAGGCGTAGGCGGCGTCCAGGATCTGCTCGAGCCTTTCGTCTTCCAACATGCTGACAATCTTTGCATGGAATGTCAGAACGTTCAAGTGGGTGGCGGACGGTCGGCGCGACACGGAGAGAGCGGAGCCGGCCGGGCACGGCGGCGGCAGCGGTCTCGTCTGACACCCGAGGCCGCCTCTCCCGAAGGAAGGCCGGCCGGCCTTCGCCGGAGGACTCACCTCATGCGCTGCTCGTGTACACGTCCGCCACGTTCGGACGGGGCGCGGGCCGATGGCGGGCAGCGGGACCTTACGCGAAGGCACGCAGGAGGTTCTCCGTCGTGCGGTTGGCGACGAAGGTGCGGGTACGGGCGTCCGTCGAGAAGACGCCCGCGCCGCTTCGCGCGGTGTAGTACGCCGAGTCGCTGTGGCTGCGGCGTCCGTTGCAGAGGAGAGGCGTGTGCGCAGTTATCGCGGCCCGGGCTGCCGTTCGACTTCCTCACCGGCCCCCGCGCCTGGGACTTCGCCCGGAACCGGCCCCTCACCGACGACCAGCCCGCCGACGTCCGCGCCCGCATCATCGAACAGGACCACCTCTGGGCGTCCCACCTCGCGGTGCACATGCCGGACGGCGCCACCCTGGCCCACGCACTGAGCGACTCCCCCGCCGGACTGCTCGCCTGGCTGCTGGAGCGCTGGAGGGCCTGGAGGGCCTGGAGGGCCTGGAGCGAACCCGCCCGGCATCCACACCGTCGACGACCGGGTCCGGGCCTTCAAGTCCGGCCCGCAGGCCCCCTGGTTCAACTACGTCAACGCCCACGACCGCGGCGGCCACTTCATCCCCTGGGAGAACCCCGACGCCTGCGTGAGCGACCTGCGCCGCACCTTCCACGACAGCAGGTCCTGAACGACCCTGTAGGGCCGTCCGGCAACGGGCCCGGCGAATACCGCGAGGTGGGGCGCCGCCGCCTCCCCTTGCTCTTCGGTGATCGGCCCGTGCAGGGTCGGCGTACGCCGTCAGGCTCTGGAAACGAAGCCGGCACGGGGCGTGGCGTAGGGAGCGAAGTGCGGTTGTCGCCGACGTGAGTTGATGGAACTGCGGGTTCCGCCTCCGGAGCTGCCCGAGCGGGTGCTGGGTCCGGTCCGTGACCGGGCCGCGCAGAGCCGCGAACGCCTCCCGCTCCCCGCCCCGCGCCAGCAGCCGGCCTGACTGGTCGGTGACCGCCAGGTCCTCAGGCAGGGTAGAGAGCAAGAGGTGGGTCGGCGCTCGGCAGCGAGCTCGAGGAGGAAACGATGACGGCACGCGACACATCCGGTACGGCCGATGCCGAGCAGGTCAATGCCGCGATGTGGCACGCCTACGGAGCGCACCACCTCGACCGGGCCACTCCCCTGCCCGAGGTGGACGAAATCGCCTGGGGTCCGGCGGGAACAGGGCCGGGGGATGCCGTACTCGGTGACCTGAGGGGCCTGCGCGTGCTCGACCTGGGCTGCGGTCCGGGCCGGCACGCCGCCCACCTGGCCCGTACCCATCACGCCGTCGTGGACGCCGTGGATCTGTCACCGACGCAGATCGAGCGCGCACGGGCGCGTTACGGAGACCTGCCGGGCCTGCGGTTGATCCAGGCCGATGCCGTCGGGTACCTGCTCACTTCGGCGCCGTACGACGTGATCTGCTCCCTGTCCGCTGTCCACTTCATCGACCCGCACCGGCTGCTGCCCGCCCTGGCGGGGGCGCTGAGGCCCGGCGGACGGCTGTACTTCACCGTGCTGCACACCAACTCGTCCGGGGACGGACCTTCTTCGCAGGTGAAGCCCCGCCCGGAGATCCTGCGCCTGGCCGGCGGCGGCGAACTGAGCGGACAGATGTGGGTGCTCACCCCAACGCTGTGGACGGACCTCCTCGCCCAGCACGGGCTGCACACCGAGGAGGTCACCGTGCTGGACGCGCCCGAGGAGGGAAACCAGGCCTCCTACCGGCTCTTCCAGGTCCGCAGGCCGGCCCGGATCACCTCTCGTCCTCGTACGGCCCAGTCGCCCGTCGCCCACGCGGCGGCCGGAGTCGGCGCGGTGCTGGTGGGGCCGCGCGGTCTGCTGCTCGGCCGCCACCGGCGAGGGACCGTCGAGCTGCCCGGCGGCACGGTGGAGCCGGGCGAGTCGTTGGAGGAGACGGTCGTGCGCGAACTGGCTGAGGAGACCGGCCTGCACGCGGATCCGGCCGACGTGCGCCTGCTGGGCATGCTCCTGGACCAGGTCGGCGGCGTCGTACGGATCACGTTCGGCGCCCTCGTCACGCGGTGGCGCGGTCAGCCCGCCGACCAGCCGGGCGAGCGGGTCGGCGACTGGGGGTGGTGGCCGCTGGACGCACTGCCGTCGGGCCTGTTCGAGTGCAGCGCCCAGATCCTCACCGCATGGCGCCCCGACCTGCCCATCGACCATCCACCGGCCCACTTCACCCCCTTCGCAACACCGCACGACGCCGGTCAGGACATCGTCGGTCCGGTCGGGACGTAGCCGCCCGCCCGGTACGCCATTGATCCCGCCGTTTCAGCCGGCACGTCGCCACCGCGCATGGCTCCACATACCCACAGGCGCCACACGTACCGGAGACACTTGGGGACCATGTGTGACCCGCGGCCACCGCATGGTCTTCAGTCCTCACACACCGATGACCAGCGGTGGCCGCCGCTCTCCCGCAGCCGGTCCACCCACGAGATCACGGTCTACGGCTGGAGCACCAGCTCGAGCTGGTACCAGGTGCCCGGCTTACCACCGATGTCGCCCGGGTCTGCCGGGCCGACCGGGACAAACCCGGCCTTGGTCAGCACCCTCTGGGAGGCCGCGTTGTCATGGGAGGTGGCCGCCCGCAGTGTGGACAGCCCGTGCCGCGCCACCGCCAGCCGGCACAGCTCCCGGACAGCCGCGGTCGCCACGCCGCGGCCGGCGACGTGCTGCGCGACCCGGTAACCGAGCTCAGCAGCGCCGTCCCCCAAGCGGTACAGGTTGAACCGGCCCAGAACCGAGCCGTCCCCGGCAACGAGCACGTAGAACCCGCCGCGGCCGGCCTCTTGCTCAGCCAACAAGGCGCTGTACCGGTCGGCGAACTGGTCGAAGAACTCGTCACCGCGGTCGGAGATCGAGGCAGCGAAGTAGGCGCGGTTCGCCAGCTCGAAGGCCAGGACCGCGTGGGCATGGTCAGCATGCAGCCGCTGCAACTCGGGCACCGTCCGACTGTACCCGGACGGTGCGTTGAGGCCACCAGAGTTTCCGCCAGTGGTAGGCATCCCCAAGGCTGGGCTGGGCTGACAGTTGTCAACTTCCCGAACCCAGAGCCGGCTTGCCCGGCCACCGCCCCTGGGCCTGCGGTGCGTCACGAATTGGCGACTCCTCACCCTTTGACGCCACAACCGTTCCACACCGGCCACTATCGTCAACGCCTCCACAAACCTGCAGGGGGGCGACATGACCAACCCGTACAACCAACCCAGGCCAGCACCGAGATGGGCACGCAAGCGGTACGTGCTCCCCGCGCTCGGCCTCGCGTTCCTCCTCGGTATCGGTGCCGGAGCCGGCGGCCAGACCACCACCGACGCCGAGCCGGCCGCCGCGAAGCCACGCCCCACCGTGACCGTCACCGCCACCACCACGACGACAGCGGAGCCTGAACCTGCCGTCACCGTCACTGCCACCGAGACCACCAAGGTCAAGGTCAAGGTCACGAAGACCGTGACCGCCGAACCGGCAGCCGACACCGGCGGTGGCAGCGGCGGTGGCAGCGTCTACTACGCCAACTGCGATGCCGCCCGCGCCGCTGGAGCCGCGCCCGTCTACCGCGGAGACCCCGGATACGGCAGCCACCTCGACCGAGACGGCGACGGCGTCGCCTGCGAATAGCGGCTCCGCCCGCCCCGCCGCAGCGGGGCGGGCCCGTCAGGCTGTCGGGGGACCCTCCGCGCATGCAGTTCACTCGGGGGAAATGGTGCGAACCCGCATCATCACCACTGCCCTGCTCTGCGTCATCCTCGGCGGCGTGGCCGCCTGCCAGCCGAGCAACGACAGCAGCAAAACCGGCGCCGGTTCGGCAAGCAGCGGCAGCCGGCCGGCGAAGGATGGGAAGGCTGCTGCGGAGAGGGCGATCGTCCCCAACTTCGTGGGCATGGGTCTGCAGTCAGCGCAGGACAAGTCGCAGGAAGTCGGCTTCTACGGACTCACGTCGCATGACGCTCTCGGCCGGGACCGCATGCAGGCCTTCGACCGTAACTGGAAGGTATGCAGCCAGAACGTGGCTGCCGGGAAGAGCGTGTCGACCGACACGGAGCTCGACTTCGGGGCGGTGAAACTCGATGAGTCGTGCCCCGCGAAGGACCAGAAACCGCCCACGGCCAAGGGCGGGAAGATGCCTGACTTCACCGGCAAGTCCGTGAAGGCGGCCCGGGCTGCGCTCGACTCGGGCACGTCGATCACCGTGAACGACGCGACCGCTGAGGAGCGGTGGGTACTGGTGGAGCCCAACTGGCAGGTGTGTACGCAAGACCCGGCCGCCGGCACGGCGCTGAACGGGCAGCCCGTCACATTCACCGCGGTCAAGTTCGGCGAGAACTGCCCCTGAGGGCTGTCCCGCGATCGCCTGTACGCAGCCCGGCGTGATCGATGGGTGTCCAGTGAACCTACGCGGCCGGTCCGCATGAAGTACGGGCTGGGTGCGGACGAGGTCCAGCAGGTGCTCTGCGGACGCGGCCGATGGAGACGTTCGCCCAGGTCGCTGCGACCGAGACCCGGGTGAGTGCCTGGCCACGCTGCATGAGCTGAAGGACGAAGACGTCCGATCCGGCGTCTGTGCGGCCTTCGACGGCGCGTCGGAGCTGCTGCACGGCCTGCCATGGAAGTCCTGGGCGCTGGTGCCCTCGAACTACGAGCACCGGGTCCGCGGCCGTTTCCTGCGGACGGGCTTGCCGGTGCCGGGCGTGAGCGTGGAGGCGGCCACTGTCGAGGAGGGCAAGCCGTCTCCCGTCGCGTATCTGCCGGCCGCCGAGCAACTCGGAGCCGAGCCGGGAGACTGCCTGGTCATCGCAGCGGCCTGCGGCGCGTGACGCTGTCACCGTCACCGTCGGGGGATGCTCCCGGAGTGTTCGAGACGGCCGTCCGTGAGTGTCGGTCGGGCGGCCTCGGGCTCTTCGCGGTCGCCGCCGATTCATCAGGCCGCTTGGCGTCGATCACCTAGGCCGGCGCGGTGACTGATGAGCAGCAGTGGGTGCGGCCGTCGGGAGTGTGGGCCACGGCGGTGGGGGTGGCCAGGGTGCGGGCGCTGGAGACCGAGCGGGAGGACGCGCTGTTCCGCGACCCACTGGCGCAGGCCTTCGCCACCGCCGGTGGCCTGTGCCCCTCCTCACCGCCGCAGCCCGACGGCGAGGCCGCGCGCCGCCGCCGGCTGGCCGTGTCGTTCTCCGTCGTCATCAGGACGAAGTTCCTCGACGACCTGTTGCGTCAGGCCTCCGCGTCCGGGATCCGGCAGGTCGTTCTGCTCGGCGCCGGCATGGACAGCCGGGCCTTCCGGATGGACTGGCCAGAGGGCACCGGGCTGTTCGAGGTCGACACCGCCGCGCCGCTGGACTTCAAGGCTTCGGTGCTGTGCCAGGAGCGAGCCGCCGCACGCTGCGAGCGGATCACCGTCGCGGTGGATCTGCGTGAGGACTGGCCGGCCGTGCTGGCCGCCGCAGGGCACGACCCGGCGGCGGCGACCGTGTGGATCGCCGAAGGACTGCTGATCTATCTGCCCGAGGGCGCGGTGGAACTGCTGCTGGCCCGGATCGGCGCGCAGTCGGCGGCAGGCAGCCGGATGGGGCTGACGCTGGGCTCACGCGGCGTGATCGAGCGCTTCGGCGCGGACGCCGTGCCGGGATCGGCGGCGTCCATGTGGGTCTCGGAGATGCCCGACGACCCGGTGGGCTGGCTGGCCGGACACGGCTGGGATGCCGACAGCCACACCCTGCGCGAGCGCGCTGCCGCCTACGGCCGTCCGATCAGCACCCCGCCACGGCGCGAGGAGCGGCCCGGCGGACTCATCTCGGCGGTCCGTCGGCAGAGCGCCTCCCCGTTCCCTGGCTGATCCATTCCAAGGGGCCGTGCCAGGCCACTTCGCGGTGCCCTACTCGTGTCGACGGGGCCGCGCGGGTCCGGTAGACGTATACGCCTTCCAGTCGGCGCGCCCGCCGGCGCCCATGACACCGACGTCGGCAGCCAGGTCTGCCTGCGACTGCGTACGCAGTTCTCGGCGGGTGATGCTGGCCACCGCGGCCGGGAACAGGGGCCTCAGAGGCTGGCACCAGCGAAGCCACGGCGGGGCGTAGACGTGGGGGGCGCGGTGGGCGATGCCGGTGGTGAGCCACTCGGCCACCTGCGCCGGGGTGTGCACCCGGCGGGCGAACCAAGGCTGGTTCCGTCGCAGGGCACGCAGCACGGGGTGCTCGTCGATACTGCTCACCATGTCGGTGCCGGTCCAGTGCAGGTAGGCGATGCCGACGCCCACACCGTCGGGTTCGACTTCACCACGCAGCGCTCGCGCGAAGGACTCCGCGCCCGCCTTCGAGGCACAGTAGGCGCTCATCATCGGCGCGGAGCCGAAGGCGGCCGTGGAGGCGATCTGGAGGAAGTAGCCGCGAGTTTCCGTCAGTTGGGGCAGGAATGCCCTGGCGGTGTTGGCGGCTCCGACCAGGTTGACGTCGATGACGCGCTTCCACAGGTCGGCCGCGGTCCGGTTGAAGGGTCCGCCGACGGCGATGCCGGCGTTGGCCACGACGACGCTTGCCGGGCCGAGCTCTGCCTCCACCCGGTGCGCGGCACGGTCGAGCGCGGTCTGATCAGTGACGTCGGCCTCGACGCAGATGCTCCGGGTGGGCAGGGAGGCAGCCGCCCGGCACAGGCTCTCCTCTTCACGGCCGAGGAGCGCGACGCGCATCCCGGCATCGGACAGGCGTCGCGCCAGGGCTTCGCCGATGCCGCGGGCCGCTCCCGTCACGACGGCCACGCGGCCTTGGAGCGGGGTGTCCCCGGCGAGCCTGTCTGTGGCGGTGCGGGCGGTGTGGCGCATGCGGGCCTCGACTCTCGTGACTTGCTCGTCCTGCACGATCTGTTTTCCGATATACCCGGAATACACCCGTTTGCTGCCCGACGTGCGCCGCAGGGCGGGCGACTCGATGCTGAGAGGAGTGTTGTCCTCCTCCGACACAAGGACGGATACGGCCTCCGACACAAGGACGGATACGGCTCATGGACAAGGCACGGCTGATCAAGGCGGCCGCTGAAAGCCTCGGCAGGCACGGCGAGGACGGCGGGTTGTCGCCGGAGGAGATCGAGCGCGTACTCGATGCCGTCTTCGGCACCGTCGAACGCCCGGGTGCGATCGCCCAAGCCCTGCGAAGCGGTCAGACGGTGTCCGTGGGCAGCTTCGGCAGCTTCCGCAGCGACGACGGCACGCCGGTCTTCCGGCCGGGCACGGCCCTCAGCGAGTTCCTCCAGGGCCAGGTCCGCTGACCTGACGGACCCTGCCCTTCAACGCGTCGCGGTACGACGTCCAGCGCGGGGCGACACCGGGCGGCCTGCCACCGGGGCTGCACCTCTCCCCCGCATCCGCCAAGGTCTACCCCCCTCTACGGCAGACCGGCCTCCGGGACGAACTGGACACTGCCACTGCCACTGCCACTGCCACTGCCACTGCCACTGCCAATGCCGTCAGCGGCCGTGGCGGGTGACGCCTGCGCCGGGAGACGCCGTACGGCCGGGACGCACAGCAGCGCCAGAGCGGCGGGGACAGCGATGACCGTCATCCCGTACAGGGTGGGCCGGACGCCGAGTGCGTCGGACACCGGGCCGGCCAGTGCGAGGCCGAGCGGCATGAGGCCTGCCGACAGGAGGAAGTCGTAGGAGCTCACGCGGGACAGGGCTGCTTCCGGCACGTGGGTCTGCAGCGCGGTCTCCCAGGTGACGAAGAAGAGGGAGACGGCGATGCCGGTGACCGCTTCGAGGACGGCGATGAGGGCGACCGGGGCGCCGGATCCGATGACGATCGCCTGGCAGGAGGCCACGGCCAGCGCCGCCGCGGCGAGCACCATGGGACGCCTGGCCGTGAGCCGGTAGGCGCAGACGTCCCCGACGACGGAGCCGATGCCGAAGCCCGCGGTGATGACCGACCAGCTCGCGGCACCGCCCCACTCCTGATCGGCCAGGACGGGTCCCAGCACGAACACCGACGGCAGGACGACGACGTGGTAGACCGCCATGGCCGCCATGCCGGACCACACCCACGTGCGGCTGCGCACCTGTACCCAGCCGGCGCGCAGTTCCCCGAGGAATGCCGTGCCGGCGCTGCGCCCCGCCGTCTCGGCCGCCGTGCTTCGGGGCCGCAGCCGGGCCAGGAACGCGGCGCTGACCGCGAACGTCACGGCGTCCAGGGCCAGGGCGCCGCCGGGTCCGGCCAGCACGACCAGGCCGCTGGCGAGGGCCGGGCCCAGCACCAGCCCGGCCGACTGGACGAACCCGCGCAGAGCGTTGGCCTCCCGCAGCCGCTCGGGCCCGACGACCAGTGGCATCAGCCCGGTGGACGCCGGCATGAAGAAGGCGTCCGCGGTTCCGAACACGATCATCAGCAGTACGAGATGCGGTACGGCGGCGACGCCGGTCAGCAGCAGCAGGGCGGTCAGCCCTTGTACGGCGCACCGCACCACGTCGGAGACGAGCATGATGCGGTGCCGCCGGAAGCGGTCCGCCCACACGCCCCCGACCAGGGCGAACAGGAGCATGGGCACCAGGCCCGCGGCCGCCACCGCTCCGACGTCGGAGGCCGACCCGCCCACCGAGAGCACGGCGAAGGGCACGGCCACGAAGGACACGCGGTCGCCCAGGACGGACAGCGACTGCCCGATGAACAGGCGGGCGAACTGCGGCTCTTCGCGCAGCACAGGGGGAATCAGGGATCTCACGGGCGGCCGATCGGGGGGCGGAAGGACAAGATGTGCAGCGCCCGATCCTAAGGAGGACCGTCGTCACCGGTCACCTGGATTTCTGCCGGGCAGCGGTCAGGCCGCGCACTGACGGGCCGGGTGGTGAGGTGTCCGACATCCCCTCGCTGGTTACAAGTCGGCTCGTCCACCGGAGCGATCGGGAGGCCCGTACGCAGGTGCTCGACCGGGCCGGTGGCTCGACTGTCACCCCTCAGGAGAACGCGCCGACGGCCGCGCTCCCTCGCCGGAAATGGTTTGAGCGAGGCGGCGCGCCGCTGCTACTTTCGCGGTGGACCGTGAAGTCGTCGTATGGAGGTGAGCCCCGTGAACACAGTTACCCGTGGGTGCTCCCTCAACCCGTCACGGTCCGGCGGCTGACGTTCGGTGTCGCCAGGAGCGCCTGAGATCGAGGCACTCCTGGAAGGAGACTCCGATGAACACGAAGCCTTTCACATCTGGCCTGAGCGGGAACGCGGTGGTGATCACGCGCGTCGCGGACAGGCAATGGCATGCGCTGGATGACGACCTGGTGGTCGGCCGCGGGCATGCGGAGCACCGGCCCGATGGACGCTTGTTCGTCAGCATCGACGCCTGGCACGACGTCGCCTTCGACCGGCTCGCCGAGGCGATGCTGGCCCAACTCCCGGCGCCGCTGTACACGGTGGTCGACGAAGCCGACGTCGAGCTGACAGCCGGCTGGCGGCGGGCCGGTTTCACGATCCGGCGCCGCGAGTGGGAGTACGCCGTGCCGACCGACCCGCGGGTCACAGGGCTCGGAGCGGTCCTGCCGCCTTCGGGCGTGACGATCGTGCCCGCCGGTCAGGCGGACGAGAATCTGCTGCGGGCGGTGGACCGCGCGGTCCGTGACGAGGTCGAGGCGACCGTCGGGTGGCAGTCGATGCCCGCGGAGGTGATTCCCCGCCCCGAAGGCGACACCATCGTCGACCCGGCGAAGTACGCAGTGGCTGCGGCGCCGGACCGCTACCTGGGTCTGATCCGGGTGGTGACGGTGAACCGGCCGCGCATCGGGCTGGTCGCGGTCCGGGCCGTCGAGCAGCGCCGCGGCATCGCGCGGGCGCTGCTGGCCCACGCGCTGGGTACGCTGCACCGCTCCGGGTTCGCCGCGGCCTGGACCGAGGTCCAGGAGTCCAATCAAGCAGCCTCGGCGCTGTTCGAGGGCATCGGCGCCCGGCCGATGAGCAGCAACCTGGAGCTGGTGCGATGACGAAGAACAAGAACGTCATCGAAGTCGAGGGCAAGGTCGTCGAGTGCCTGCGCAGCGCCATGTTCACCGTGGAGCTCGAGAACGGCCACCACGTGCTCGCGCACATCAGCGGGAAGATCCGCAAGAACTACATCAAGATCATGCTGGAAGACCGGGTGCTGGTGGAACTGCCGCCGTACGACCTGACGCGCGGCCGGATCGTGTTCCGGTACCGGAACTAGCGGCGGTCGGCGCCTTCTACGGTGGCTGATCTCCCGGGGCCCCGGTCACGGCGTTTCCGTGACCGGGGCCCCGATGACGGCTCGCACGGCCGCGGCGGCCACCGCTCCATCCACCGCCAGCAGGTCTGGGCCGGGCCCAATCCCAGCTGCGGGGGCAGCAGTTGCCAGGCGACACGCGGCCGCTGTAGCGACGGGCCTCGGTACGCTCGTTGTTGAGTTGAGGGGAAAAGGGTTCCCCTCTTTGCCGGCGTGCCGGTCGCAGCGGGCGCCTTCGGTCCGCTGCGGCTGTTCGCAGTGCTCAGCGGTTGTCGATCAGGGCGAGCGCCTCGGCTGTCGGACGTACGTCACCGAAGGAGCGGTAGACGGTGTGGAGGGTCGCGTTGTGGTCCTGGTCGCGGCCGGCGGCGTTCGCGTCGGCGACCATGATGAGCCGGTATCCGAGGGTGAAGGCGTCGCGGGCTGAGGACTCACAGCACACGTTGGTCACCGTGCCGGTGACCAGCACTGTGTCGATCCCGCGCTTGTGCAGGAGTTCGGGCAGGAAGCAGCGGCCGGGAAAGAAGGCGCTGGGTGCGGACTTCTCCACCAGGACATCGCCGGCGCTGACGGTGAACTCGTGCCACAGCCTCTTCGGTAGCGGGCCGCTGCCGCCGGAGTTGCGGAACATCTCTGCGGCTTGAGGGCCATGGAACTCGTCGCCGACCGGGGTGCGTTCGGTGCGTGCGGGCAGCACCCAGGCCACCGTTCCGCCGGCCGTGCGCAGCCGGTCGGCGAGGCTTTGGATGTTCGGCACGATGCCGCGGCAGTAGGGGTTGGCGTCGACGAAGAACGGCACCATGTCGACCACCACCAGGACGGTCCGGGCTGGGTGGAGGCTGTTGTAGGCGAACCGGCGGCCGCGGCGCTGCTCCTGGCGCCGGTATTCACGGTCCTCGATGTGCCAGGCATGCGTGCGGGCCTCCTTCTCGGTCACGACGGGATTCCTGTCATTCGTGGTCCGGGCGGAGTTTTCGGTTGGTGCCGGACCTGCCGATGTCCAGGTCCAGGAACGATGTCAGCGCGGTGCCGCTGTTCCAGAAGCCGAGCAGGTTGACGTCGATGAGTACCAGTCGGTGCTTGGCGGCGAAGTCACGGGCGGGTTTGGTGAAGACGCACGACGCCACGAAGACGGGGGTGTCGGCGCCGTGTTCGGCACGGGCGGTGCCGTTGAACGTCTGGATGTCACGGCTGCCGACCGTGCGGTGCTTGGCGTAGCGCTTGCACTGGATGACGAAGCGGCGGCCGTCGGGCAGGAGGCCGGTGACGTCGGTCCCGAGGTCGCCGGCGCCGCCGACTCGTTTCACGTCGGTGCAGCCGTCCCGGCGGCACAGATCGGCGACGTACTCCTCGAACTGCCGGTCGTCCATTGACCAGACGGCGTCCAATGACCGGCGGGCTCGGCGGCGCGCGTCCTCGGCCAGTCGGGCCTGCTCCGCCTGCGCCTCGTGCCGTCCGGCGCTCACCAACTTGGCGACGACGATCCCGACGGCTGCCACGGCCGCCACGGCTGCCACAGCGAGTAGCACTGTCCCCATGAGCGGGTCCCCCTTCTGCGGTCTGCTGACCTGTTGCTCCCCAACCGTCGGGCCGCCCATCCAGCGCCATGACGGCCGGCTGTCCCGGCGCGTCGTCTCTCCCGGTTCCTCCCGCCAGGGCTACCCCTGCACTGGTTGAGGACATGCCGAGCGCCGGAGCCCGAGACGCGACGACCCCGACGCACTGCTCCCCCGCTCGAACAGATCACGACCGACCCCATGACGGCTTGACCTCGGTAAGCCTGGCACGCACCGTCGCAACGGCAAGGGGCCTGTCCGCTCCCCAGCCAGGGAGGGAACAGGCCCCACATGTCACCAGTTGAGGAACGCGGTCGGGGCCGCGCGTAGCCGTGAGAATCCTTCGGTGTGGTGGCGGTGAGGCCCCAGCGGAGCTGGTTGGGCCAGGGCCCGCAGCCAGCAGCCCGGGCAGCACCCACCATTCCCGGTGCCCAGGTCCGGGTGCGCAGCCCGCCGCCGGGACCGCCCGGCTACCGAACCGCTCCTCACTCCAGGGTGACGTGCATGCCACCCTCGGCCAGGACCTCGAGGACCTCGGTGAAGAGGTCACAGGGCTCGCCGTCCGGTGTCAGGGTCTGGGACAGGTACGGCAGTAGCAGGGGGGGCGGATCACGCCGTCTATCCGGTCAGGCCCACCAGAAGGGCGGTGGCGCAGAGGACGGCCGCCGTGCCGAACAGGAGCAGCGCGCGCCGGATGAGGGCGTACTTGGTGGCGGCGATCTTCGACACCTCGTAGATCTGGTCGACGACGGAGGCGCCCGGGGTCCGCAGCGTCCGTACGAGCCGGTCCTCCAGCGTCTCCTTCGGACGGGTGACGACATCGCCGAAGTAGCTCACCAGGTGCGCCGGGGCCGCTGTGGTGCGGCGGGTGCGGGGGCAGACGGCCCAGCCGAGGAGCGTCACCCCCGCCACCGCAGCGCACAGGCCCGCCCACCACAGCCAGGCGACAGCGTCGGTCATGGGCCGGGCGTACACCCGGCCCCTGAGCGCCGCGGAGAGAGCCGCCCCGAGGGCGACCCCCGCCCCGGCCAGCAGCAGGGACGCCTTGGCGTCGGCCTGCCGGACCTCGTTGCGGGCGTCGGCCAGCAGCCGGTCCGCGTAGGCGCGGAACTCCGCGCTGTCCGGTCCCGGGCCGGTCACCGCGAGTCCAGCGAGGTGAGGTCCGGGGAGGCGGGGTCCGGGGAGGCGGGGACAGGCGCGGCCGAGTCTGTGGCGGCGATGAACTGGCGGCGCATCAGCTCCAGTTCACCGTCGGTCACCACGCGCCTCATACTGACCGAGGAACCCCCGCCCGGCTGGCCGAGCAGGACGTCGGCGGCCCCGGGGACCGGCAGGCTGAGCACCGCCAGTGTGGCGCAGAACCGGTTGCGCGCGATCGGCGTCGCGTGGAACGTGCGCACCGGGACCTCGTGCCAGGTCCCGGCCGGGAAGCGGGCGGCGCGCAGGGTGGGGACCACGTCGAGGTCCTCGCCGGTCTCGTGCAGCTCGTCCCTGCCCGTCACCCCCGTCGGCCGGACCTCGTAGACGCGCAGGCGCCGCGCGCCGGGCGGCACCTCGCGCGGGTCGTGCGGGCCCGGGTCGACGGGCCCGTACTGCGACTCCCGGTACTCGCCCGCCAGGACGCGGGAGTACAGGCGGAAGCAGTGCTGGTGGATGGACGGGTGGCCGGGCAGGCCCCGGCGGAGCCCGTCCGGCCAGAAGTGGACCCGGACGAGGCCCAGCGCGGGGACCTGAGCGATCTCGAAGGTCGCGAAGCCGGTGGGGTGCCACAGCCCGCGGCCCAGCCGGCCCGCCCGGATCGCGGCCACCGTGCCGGCCAGCAGGTCCCCGGTCGCGGCGGCGGCCTCGTCGAGGAAGCGCAGGTGCGCGGGCTCACGGCCCGGTCCGGGTATGGACACGGGGACGGGGCCCGGTCCGGGTCCGGGTACGGGTACGGCCGCGGGGTCGCCGACCGGGGTCGGGGTCACCGCGTCTCCCCCGCCGGGGACGGCCGCTCGGTCTCCGCCGTCCGCACCTGGTACACGAAGGCGTCGCCCTCGTACTCCTTGGCGGTCAGGGACGTTTCGCCGAGTGCCGTCCAGTCACCGAACGGCGACCCCGACTCCGACGGTTTCACCTGCTCCGCGAGCTGCCCGCTCACCGCGACCAGATGCGATCGCCGTGGAAGGGACGCGAACATGGGTGCACTCCTCTCCTTCGAGGCCGTCGCCAGCCCCTGTTCCAGCCGGACCGCCTCGATCACCGCGGTGCCGTCGAAGGCGGCGGCGAAACTGCGGGTGCCGGCGATCCGGCCGTAGCTGTAGTCGCCCTGGTGGAGCACCATGCGGGTGCCCACGCGCTTCTCGGGCGCGCGTATGGAGCCGTTGAGCCGCTCGATGAGGCCCACGAGGGCCTCCCAGCGGGTGACGATGTTCGAGATCAGCGCGGTGGTGTTCGTGAACGCCCGCTCGGGGAAGGCGGCCACGAACCCGTCGCCCGCGAACTGGGCCTGGGTGGTGCCGAGGTCGCCGAGCATGGTGTGCAGTTCGTGCGCGACCTGCCTGCGGAACTCGTCCTGCGCCCGGTCCGCGGTGGTGGAGAAGGTGTGCATGTACTCGAACGCGTACCGCAGCGCGGTCCCGTATCCGGCGAGGTCCACCACGCACAGCACCCCGCGCTCCTTGCGGTGGAACAGCTCCGGCGGTACGTCGAGGCCCTCCTCGCTGATGACGAGCCGGCGCATCTCCTCCTGGAGGACGTACTCGACGTTGCTCATCAGCGGCTTGCCGAGGAACCAGCGCTCGCTGCGGCCGTGCTCCTCGCCGGGACGCACCTCCGTCGCCGTCAGGTACCCGCGCAGGGGCAGGAAGACGTAGCCGCGCCGCTGCTCGGGGTCGGCGAGGTTGCGGGAACTGGAGGCGTCCACGCCCACCAGGCCGTGCCGGAGGATGTAGTACGCCTTCACCGTGCTCGGGGAGCGCGGGGACACCTTCAACTCCATGAAGGGGCTGCGGCGCCGGAGCTGGGTGTCCCGCAGGCCCATCTGGTAGGCGAGGTGGTTGAGGTCCCGCTCGATGTCGATGCGGCCCGCCGCATCGGTGGCGAGCTGCAGCAGGGATCCGGCCGTCGTGGGCGGCGAGAACTCGATCGGGACCGGGTAGGCGACGAACGGCGGCGCCCAGTACCCATCGTCGTGCGGCGGGCTGTTGCGCTGTCCGGCGAGCGGATAGCTCGGGTGGACGAGCATCAGGTGGTGGTCGTCCTGCCAGGAGACGGCGATCTCCAGCGTCGAGATGATCCACACCTGTGACGGGGGCACCGGGAGCGGCATCTTCCCCGGGCTCTCGTCGGTCAGGACCTGGTAGGTCATCTACTCACTCTCTGTTCACCCTCACGGCCCGCCGGGGGTCAGATGCTCGACCGGATGGCAGGCAGCGCGTCCGCCACGTTGGACGACACCTTGCGGCCGAACGGCGTCTCGGACCGGGCGAGTTCCTCCGCCAGCCGGGACGGCTCGATCCACACGTGCGGCAGCTCCGGATCGAGCGCGGCGACGCGGTTGAGGAAGTAGCTGAACTCGTAGGCGGTGTAACTGTTGGACGTCTTGGAGAACTTGAGGGAGTAGTTCGTGTAGAACGGCGTCCCGTTCCAGGTGCCGTTCAGGTCGGCGATGACGTTGTTCACCCCGGTCTGGATGGCCGATACGTAGGCGTCCTGACGGCCGACGCGCAGCTGCTCCAACGCGTCGGAGAGGGCGCGGAACGTGGATCCCTCGGTGAGGGCCAGGATCGGGCGGCTGCCGTCGTCCGGGCCGTCCGGGGCGGCGGCCAGTTCGTCGCGCGTCAGAATGAGCGACGCGTAGGGGAACATCCAGGTGTCCCAGGTGCCGGCCGGGTGCGGGTCCACCACGAGGATTTCCTTGGCACTGTTGACGACCACCTGGGGGGCGGTCAGCGCGTACCGCTGGGGGACGACGGCGGCGTCCAGGCGTTCGTCGTTGAGGTCCGAGTCCCGGTCCCAGGAGTAGTCAGCGTTGGTCATGGGGTCACTCTCTGCTTTCTGTTCGATGGTCTCCGCGGTCCGCGAGGGCGTTCGCGTTCTGCGATTCCCGGTCTGCGGTCCGCAGCCTGCAATCCGCGGTCTGCGGTTCGCGGTTCGCGGTCTGCGGTCTGCGGTCTGCGGTCTGCGGTCTGCGGTCTGCGGTCGCACTCTAGGGTCCGCGGAGGCGTTCGATCTCCCGCCGGGCGCGGGATTGCGCCCGGGACAGGAAGACGTCGGTCGGCCGGAAGTCGGGGTTGCCGCTGTGCCGGAACAAGGGGGTGCGGGTGCGTACCGAGCCGGAGGGCGTGACCTCGGTGAGCGGCACGGGCGATCCTGCCGGAGGCGGATGGGTCTCGGCGGTGAGCACCGAGACCCACACGGTGCCCAGACCCTGCCGGAGGGCGGCCAGGCAGCGGTGGACCCCGTCGAGGATCAGCAACCCGTTCGGGTGACGCTCGACCAGCGGGCCGAGCAGCAGCGTGCCGTCCGGCGGCGGCCCGGTGATGACGGGCCGGTACGGGGCGATCCCGGCGCGGGTGAACGCACGTAGCAGTGCCTGGGCCGACGTGTAGGGGTCGAACGCGACCAGCTCGATCACGCTGCTGAGCGAACGGAGGCCGACCCGTTCGCACGTCACCTCCACCGCCCCGAAGCGGTCGCCCCAGCTGTCGGCCACCGCCTGCCGCCAGGCCCGCGCGGCCAGGTCCGGGGAGAGCGGGGTCATCGGCGGGCCGCCGTCGGCGCGGGGCTGCCGGGAAGCCGCCAGGGCGGGTCGTCCAGCCGTGAGTCCGCCCCGTCCACCACCTACAGGGCCACCAAGTCGCCTGCCGGGGTGCCGAGATGGCAGAGGTCCCCGGTGAACGTGCCCCGGTCGCCCCGTTGGAAGTCGCCGCGGTCACGCATGTGACTGACGAGCACCGGGAGTCGGCGGGCCACCTCACCGGGCAGCGCGGCCGACACCTGTTCGGGTACGAGGCCGAGCAGGGTCGGCAGATACGCGCTGTGCGCGTCCGCCACCACCCGGCCGCTCACCGTCACGTTCCGCAGCAGCGTGCGGGCGGCGGTGAGGCCGGTGAGGGGTGCGTCGGCGGGGTCCTCGTAGCGGAAGAAGGGGCACAGGATGCCCGCGCCGGTGCGCAGCCGGATCCGCCAGTCCTTGCCGTGCTCACGCAGACGGGCCTCGGGATGGGCGCGGCCGTGGGCCGACAGGCGCCGGGTGATACGGACGGCCGCCTCCGGGCCCACGTCGAACACCACGTCGTAGTCGTGCATGCTCGACACGGCGGGGTCCCCGAGCAGCAGGCGGGCCGATCCCGTGAGTCCGAGCGGGCCGGCGGGCAGCGCGTCCCCCAGGACGCGGGCCAGCTCGGCGAGATGGGACTCGGCGTAGCGGCGCAGGAAGGAGCCGGGCACCGTGTCGGTGCGCGGGTCGACGGCGGCGGACAGGTGCAGGTCGACCTGGGAGAGCGGCACGATCGACTTCGCCGAGAAGGGGTGCGCGTGGTCGAAGCAGGTGCCCGTCGGGAAGCGGACCAGCTCCCGCTCCCGCTCGGACATCCCCCGCCCGTCCACCACGTACGCCTTGCGGTACCGGGACCCGAACAGCGCGTACCCGCCCGTCGTGGACGGCACGAAGGCCAGTTCCCCGACCAGGTGTCCGGGCGGGTGGCAGTGGCCGTGCACCGCCAGGATCCGGCCGTCCTTCAGCAGGACGTAGTCCTGGTCCCGGATGGGCGTCCTGTTCCCTTCAGCGCCGTCCGGGCGCCGCGGTGCCGGGGTCCGTGCTCCCGCTCGCATGCCGGCTCCGCCTTTCGCCGTATCGGAGGTGATCAACGCCGATGGCCGATTCCCGGCGTCCCGCGGGCTCCCGCCCGCGCGACCCTGCGGCCGTGATCGACAGTCCTCCCAGGATGGGCCGATACCGCACGCGTGCCCAGGGGTTGCCCGCTAGCCTGGTGGTCCGGCAACAGGCAAGACCTTGGAGCGCACCGTGGAATCCTTCGGCACGCGACTGCGCCGGTACCGGGGCGAACGGCAGTGGTCCCTGTCGGATCTCGCCGCGCGGACGCACTACTCTCCGGGGCACCTGAGCAAGGTGGAGAACGGCCTGCGCACACCGACCCGGGAACTGGCGGCGAGTTGTGACGCGGCGCTGGACGCCCGGGGCAGCCTCCTCGCGGCGCTGGGCGCGGGCCGGACCGACGACGCGGCGCGAGGCGCGGGCGGGCCCGCAGGGTCGGCGCCCGCGGCGGCGTTACCCGACGAGGCCGCCCTGCCCGCACTGCCCGCCACGCTGTCCGCCGGCGCGGCCACCCCGGTCGTCGCGGCGCTTACCACCGTCCTGGACGGCCTGCGGACCACCGCGCAAAGCGCCGGCCCGGGAGCCGTGCTGGAGAGCGCGGCCGCACAGGTGCGGGCCCTGCGCGGCATGGCGGCGCACGCCCGCGGCCCCGAGGCCGGGCACCTGCTGTCCCTGGCCGGCCGCTACGCGGAGTTCATCGCGTGGATGTGCCAGGAGGCCGACGACGAACGGTCCGCCCTCGGCTGGGCGCGCACCACGGCCTCCCTCGCCCGGCACGTCGGCTCACCGGACATGGAGGCCAACGCCGTCCTGCGGCGCTCCCTGCTCGCCCTCTACTGCGACGACGGCGCCGCCACCGTCGAACTCGCCTCCGCCGCGGCCGGCTTCAGGGCCTCCCCGGCCACCCGGGTGCGGGCGCTGCTGCGCCTGGCCCAGGGCCACGCCCTCAGCGGCGACGACCTCCGCTGCCGCCGCGCGCTCGACGACGCGTACAGCCTGCTGTCCGGCACGGCGCTTTCGGGCACAGCGCTTTCCGGCAAGGCGCTTTCCGGCACGGCGCTTTCGGGCACGGCCGTGGATGGGGTCGCGGGTCCGGTCCAAGGCTCGCTTCCGGGTCCGGCCGCGGGTCCGGTTCCCGACGGGGCCGCCCTCGCCGCCGCGTCCGGCGCCGCTTACGCCGCCGGTCACGGGAGCGGTCACTACGGCACCCGGCACGTCGCCGATCCCGCCGCCATGGCGAGGGGCTGGTGCCTGCAGGTGCTCGGCCACCACGAGGAGGCGCTCGGCCTGCTGGGCGCCGAGGCGCGCCGCATCCCGGCCCACGCGCACCGGGCGCGGGCCCGGTTCGAGGTCAGGGTCGCGCTCGCCGCGCTCGGCGCCAACGACGTCGACCGGGCCTGCGCCACGCTGCGCGACGTCCTCACGGTCGCGCCGGGCCTCGACTCCGCCACCCTTCGCACCGACCTGCGCGGCTGTGTCCGGGCCCTGTCGCGGCACCGCCGGCACCCGGCCGTCGCGGAGCTGCTGCCCGTCGTCAGCCGCCAGGCGTCCCGCCGTACGGCCGCATGACCGCGCCCGTGCCCGCGCCCGTGCCCACCGGCATCTTCGTCAACTACCGGGTGGGCGACTGTGAGACGGAGGCGGCGCTGCTGCACCGCCTGCTGGCCGACCGGTTCGGCGACGAGCAGGTGTTCTTCGCCAGCAGCTCCATCCGTCTGTCCGAGGACTTCACCGAAGCCCTCCCCGAGGGCCTCACCCGCTCCTCCGTCCTGATCGCCCTGATCGGACCGGAGTGGTTGACCGTCACCGACGCCCACGGCACCCCGCGGATCCATCTGGAGAAGGACTGGGTCCGCCGCGAACTCGCCCACGCCTTCCAGCACGGGATCCCCGTCGTCCCCGTCCTGGTCGACCGGGGGCGGCGCATCCGGATGCCCTCGGCCGCCGAACTGCCCGACGACCTCGCCAGACTGGAACGCTGCCAGTACCTGCGGATGCACTACCAGGACCTGCGACTGGATCGCCTCTTCGCGGAACTCGCGGTGCTGACCCCGCAGACCTTCGCCCACCGCGTCCTGCTGCCCGCCGAGGAACTGCCCCCCGAGCCCGTCCCCAGCATGCTGCTGCGCGCCGAGTACGGCGTCGTACCCTTCCACGGCCGGGAGACCGAGCAGGAGGAGTTCCACGCCTGGTGCGAGGAACCGGCGGGATCGGCCGTACGCCTGATCACCGGGCCCGGCGGCCAGGGCAAGACCCGCCTCGCCCTGCACCTGTGCCGACAGGCCGCCGAGCGGGGCTGGTTGGCGGGGTTCGTCGACGAGTCCTGCGCACCGGACGACCTCGCCGTGCTGGCCCGCTGCACCGCGCCCCTCCTGCTGGTCCTCGACTACGCCGAGGCCCGCGCCGAGCAGTTGCTCGTGCTAGCCGCCGAGTGCGTACGCCGCGACGCCGGCGCCGGGCCGGTGCGTCTGCTGCTGCTCAGCCGGGCCGGCGGGGAGTGGCAGCGCCCGCTCGCCGAGCACGCCGACGACCGGATCGCCGTCCTGTTCGCGGTCATGACGGAACGCCGGCTCGCCCCGCTGGTGCCGTCCGCGGCGCAGCGGCAGGCCGAGTTCGTCGGCGCGGCCCAGGAGTTCTCGGCCCACCTGGCCGGCACCCGCCCCGAGGCCGCCGTGGTCCCCGCAGACCTGTGCGCCGCCCGCTACGACCGGATCCTGGACGTGCACGCCGCCGCCATGGTCGCGCTGCTCGAACAGGACGAGCCGCTGGGCAGCGTTCCTTCGGCTTCACCCGACCCGGTGGCCCGGGTGCTCGCCCACGAACGCCGTTACTGGAGACGGCTGCTGGCGGTCCACGGGCTCCCCGAGGACACCTCGCTGCACGCGGACGCGCTGATCGCGGTCGCGACCCTCTTCGGGGCCGGTACCGAGGAGGGGGCGCTCGCCCTGCTGTCGGACACCCCCACCTTCGAGGACGCGTCCGTGCCGCTCCGGCGCCGCCATCTGCGCTGGGCCTCGGCCGTCCTCCAGGGTGGCCCCGGACTGCACCCCCTGCGCCCCGACCGGCTCGGTGAGGAACACGTCTCGCGCGTCCTGGCCTCCCTCCCCGAGGTGGCCACCGCCCCCCTGCCGGGGCTGGACGACGGCCAGGCCCGCCGGGCGCTGACCGTCCTCGGCCGCGCCGCCGTACGCCACCCGGTCGCCGCCCGCACCGTCACCGCGCTGCTCACCCACGACATCGACCGCATGCTCCCCCTGGGCATGGAGGTCGCGCCCCAGCTGGAGAATCCGCGCGTCTTCGCCCGGACTCTGCTGGACGCCCTCCAGGCGCACGACGACGACCACACCGTGCGTCTGGTCCTCACCCATCTGCCCGACGAGAGCGTCGCCCTCGCCGACCTGGCGGTGCTCGCCAGCGAACTCACCCTGGACAACGCCAAACAGCACGCGTCCGTCAACCCGGCCGCCACCGCCCGCCTGCTGCTGCGCTACACCTACCACCTCAAGAGCAGCGGGCGCCGCCGGGAGGGCCTGCTCGCGGCCGAGGAGGCGGCCGGGCTCTTCGAGCAGCTCGCGGCGGACAGCCGCCAGACGCATCTGGCCGACCTCGGCCGCGCCCTGCACAGCCTCGCCGTCATGCTCGACGAGACGGGCGAGCGGGAGCGGGGCCTGCGCACGATCCGCCGCGCCGTCGAGGTGCGCAAGGAGCTGTGCGAGCAGAGCGATGTCTACCTGCCCGAGCTGGCGCTCTCGCTCGACGTCCTCGGCGCCGACCTCGCCGAGCGGGGCCACCGGGCCGAGGGTCTCACGGCCGGCCAGGAGGCCGTACGGATCTTCGAAGGGCTCGCCGCCGACCGTCCGGTGCTGTACGAGGCGCAACTGGCCACCGCCCTCGGCAACCTGGCGCTCCAGTGGGAACGCTTCGGCGATCCCGGCGAGGCATGCGCGGTCTCCGCGCGCTGCGTGGACGTGCTGCGCCGCCTGTCCGACCAGAACCCCGACGCGCACCTGCTCAAGTACGCCGAGGCCCTGAACCACCACGCGTCCGCGCTGGCCAGGGCGGGCCGGCGCGCGGAGGCGCTCGCCCCCGTCGTGGAGGCGGTGGAACTGCTGCGCGTCCTCGTCGAGACGGACCCGGGTCTCGCCGAGGACGCCTCCAACCCGAGCGTCCGGCTGGCCTCGGCGCTCGTCAACCTGTCGATCGTGCAGTCCGCGAACGGCCTGCACACCGAGGCGCTCGCCTCGGCGGTGGAGGCGGTGGAGGCCCACCGGCGCCTGGCCGAGGCCCTGCACGGGGTCTACCGGCCGCGCCTGGCCGTCGCGCTCACCACGCTGGCCGCCCGGCACGGCGCGGCCGGCAATCTCGAGGAGGCGCTGGCGGCGGCCGTCGAGGCGGTCCGCATCCGCCGGTCCGACCCGGAGGGCCGTCCGGCGGACCTCGCGCACGCGTTGGGCAACCTCGCGGCGCTGCTCGCGCGGGCGAAGCAGTGGCCGTACGCCGAGCAGACCGCCGCCGAGGCCGTGGCGGTCTACCGCTCGCTCGGGGATCTCGACGAGCAGGCGCACGCCGAGGCGCTGGCGGGGGCGCTGCACACCCGTGCCGCGGCGGCGAGCCACGTGGAGGGGGCCACCGACCGCATGATCGAGGCCATCGACGCCTCCGTGGAGCTGCGGCGCGCGCAGGCCGCGACGCTCGGGGGCCGCCACGAAGCGGTGCTGACCAGTGCCCTGTTCGCCCAGGCGGTCCTGCACGAACGGGCCGGCCTGCCCGACGCCCCCGCGATCCACGCCGAGGCGACGAAGCGCCGGGACGATCTCCAGAGGCCCGCGCCCTGAGCGCTCATGGTCCGGCAGCGTCCGCGGTCGGCTCGAGGCCCTGCCACTGTCCGGTGCCGCCGGGCCGCGCGGCGTCCCTTCGAACCTGCTCGAATCCTGGCACGGAACGTCGCGGTGGCAGGCCTGATCGGCGCAGCCTGGTGGCCCGCGGCGTGGTCGCCGAGGGAGCCGAGGGGGGACCTCAGGGCTGCCCGCACACAGGAGGGAGCGACGTGCGAATTCGTGTGCTTCAGGAGGTGGGGGGAGTATGAGTACCCGGTCACGTGCCGTCAGGTTCCTGGCGGCCGGTGCTTTGATGTCCAGCGGGCTGACGGCCGCCGCCGGCGCGTCGGCCGTCGCGGCGCCTGCCGCAGCTCAGTCGGGCTCGAGTGCGTCCGTCGCCGCCGCGGCGGTGGGCTGCAGCGGCTCGTACAGTCGCGGACCGTACTTCTACGCCGGCGTCGACGCCAGTATTCGTGCGGGCAAGCGCATGGTCATGGACATCCAGGGTCCGTGGACCACTGCCGGTACGCAGGCTCACATGTGGAGCTGGTACAACGGCCAGAGCCAGTACTGGTGTCTGGCGCCGGTCCAGAACGGGAGCTCTGGCGGCACCTTCTACGGGGTCCGCAACTACTACTCGGGCAAGTGCCTGGACTCGGGCGCCACCGGCTACGGCACCCTGGTCAAGCAGCAGGACTGCAGCCTGTCCAAGTACAGCCAGCTGTGGTGGATCACGAACAAGGGTTCGTACTCCACACCGGAAGGCTCGAAGACCGCCTATGAGTTCAGGAGCCTGGCCAATGGCCAGGGCTACTGCCTGGACGGCAAGGACTTCGGCTCCACGGACGGCACCGTCCTTCAGACCTGGTCCTGCAGCAACGGGAGGAACCAGCGCTTCTACTGATGCGCAGGCTGGGCGCAGGGGACGGATCGAACCCTGCGCCCAGCCCCGGGTGAAACGGGCGCAGCCGCCGCGGGCGGCACGCTCCAGCAGGCCGCGGCGGCTGCGCCGTACGTCGGCCCCGTGCCCACGCCGGTGCTCGGCCGTGGGCGTCAGCCCGACCGACGTGGCCGGATACGGCGGGCACTGGCCCGCGGTGCCGCTGCCGCGCGCGGCCGACGGGCGGCTGGTGCCGGCCGTCGACGTCACCTGCCGACCGCAGCAGGGACGCCCGCCACACCGCAGCGGACTCTGTACGGCACCGCCACCGTCACCGCCCGCCAACTGCGCGAGCCGCTCCGGCAGCTGATCAGTACAGGTCAGTGGCAGCCGGGTGCCCCGGACGCCCTCATCGTCGCGGACGCCGGATACGACGCACCCCGCCTGGCCTTTCTGCCGGAGGGCCTGCCGGTGCGGGTACTGCCCCGGACGCGCTCGGACCGCGTCCTGCGCGGAGCCGTCCCACCCCGGCAGTCGCACACGCCCGGAAGTCCGCCTCGCCACGGCGGTGAATTCGTTCTCGGGCAGCCCGCCACCCGGGGTGCCCAGACACCCGAAACCCGGCTCTGCGGCCAAGCCACCGCCCCGCTCCTCGGACCGGCTGCGCCCCAAACTCAGCGCATCCGCCCTCCGTCGCCTGTCCGGCCCGGGCGCCGAAACCCTCCAACCCCCGCCCCGGACCGCCACCAGGGCGCAAGAACACCCGGCCCGCCCCACGCCACGACGTACGCACTCCGAACAGCAGATCCCGCGAAGCAACGGACGAAGAGGCCGACCGCCCCGCGGCCCCGCCGCACAGGTCAAGGATCAAGCCGCAGCCTCCCCGTCATCGGCTGGACGTACCTCACCCCCGCCCCGATTCCCTGCGCAGGCCGGCGAGCCAGACCGGACGAGCGCGGCAGCCTCAGCGAGGTGCGCGGCCGCCGTACGCCACGCGCTGGTCACCGCCGCGCGGGCCTGCGCCGTGCGTACCGTGCTGTCGCCGGTCAGAACGATCGGAGCGCCGATATGGACATGCAGGGCGGGCCGGCGCAGCGGGGCTGTGGCGATACCGGCGATCTGCTTGATCACGCTGCCCGATGTGACGCGGCGGGCACCCGCCTGGCCGACGGGCACGACAGGGGCACCGGTGCGCTCGGAGAGGCGGGCCAGGCCGGTGCGGAAGTCACCCGGGGCCGCTTCCGCGGCGTCCCTGCGGCGGGGCAGGCCGCCCTCGGCGTAGATGAGCAGGTACCGGCCCTGCTCGAGGGCGCGGGCGGCCAGGTCGAGCGCGGCCGGGGCCCGTCGGTCGCCGCGGTGCACAGGGATGTGTCCCTCGCGGGTGAGGGAGCGGCCGAGTACGGGCATGCGCCACAGGCCGGCGGTGGCCATGATGACCGGTTCGATACCCAGGCGGTGCAGGGCCGCGATCACGATGGCGGGGTCGGCGAGCGAGGTGTGGTTGGCGGCGATGATGCTGCCCGGTGCCAGGTCGGCGCCGGGGTCGGTGGTCACCGACAGGCGGCCGAAGGCGGGCACCAAGGTGTCGGCGATGCGGCTGAGCACGGAGCGGTCTCCAGATCTCGACGATGTCGGTCTTCATCGTCGGCGGCAGGGCGACCGTCGGCCTGAGTTGCCGTACTCATCTTCCCCGCCTGCTGGTGCTCAGCTCAGCCCCGCCGCAGCCGACGTCCGTGCTGATGCCCGCGCCGCGTCTCCCGGGGCCCGTACGGCTGTCGCCGCGCCATGTCAGCCTGCCTCGGAGGGAGGTGAGTCCGGCGGGCTGCCGCACAGCGCCGCAGCGGTCCGAACGTCGACGGACCGGGCCGCGCCGTCTTCGGGTCACTGCGGCTCTGCCGCCAGTCTCCCCTCTGTTGCCCAGACTCCGTCTCACGGGGGTGGCCATCCCGCAGCGCAGACGGCAGACTCCAGCGGTGGCCTCACATGCTCCCCGCCCCGCCAACTCTGGCGGGGGCAAGGGCCATCGAGCCGTGGAGCCGACGGCTGCCGTCGGCGCGCGGTCAGCCGCCTGGGCCGCCTGTGTCCTGCCGGCCCGTCCGGTGCTCCGCCAGTTGCCGGAGGATCACCCAGCGGGTCACGGCGTATCCGAGCAGACCGGTGTATGCGGCCATGAACGCCACGAAGGCCCCCAGGCCGAGGCCGGACAGCCCCAGCGCACCGAGCAGCCGCAGCGCGACGGCGGCGACGACGCCCGCCGCCACCCCGATCAGCAGGCCGAGCGTCCACCACCGGGCGGGCATCCGCGCGAGCAGGGGCCCCGCCCTGGGGGGTTCGTCCGTCGCCACCAGGCGTCCGGCGGTGAGCTCATGCCGTACTCCCTTCGTGATGAACAGCGACACCAGCAGCGACAGCAGGACCGAGGTCACGAAGACGTCGGTGGTGATGCCGTTGCTCCCGGCGAGCGGGACGAAGTCCGTGCGGCGATGGCCGAGCCAGGTGATCAGCGCGTTGACCACTACGTTGATGAGCGCGGCGGCCGTCGCCTGCCTGCGCAGGTAGGAGGTCACCGGCATACGAGTCCTCCGTTGCACGGCCGGGTCCGCTCCCGGCTACGGCCTGACCACGAGGCGCACCGGATCGCTCTCTTTCGTCCGCAGCCGCTCCACACCCCGGGCGATTTCCTCCAGGGGCAGCACCTCGGAGACCGAGCGGGACAGGTCGAGGCGGCCGGCCGCCAGCAGGCGCATGAGCTGGGTGAGGTGGCGGCGGGTGTAGCCGTCGTGGCCGAGGACGGAGTGGTTGTAGTAGGCGAAGAGGATGGTGTTCTCGGCGAGGTGGACCGGTTGCGGCGACATGCCGATCACGACGGCCCGTCCGTACCGGCCGAGACAGGAGACCGCCTGGGCGAGGGCGCGGCCGGCGCCGGAGAGTTCGGCCGTCAGGTCCAGCCCCTCGCCGTCGGTGAGCCGCCGCACCTGCTCGGGGACGTCGGTCGTCGTCGGGTCGAAGGCGTGGTCGGCTCCGGCCTCCAGCGCCCGCCGGCGGGCGGAGTCGAGGGGGTCGACGGCGACGACGAGGCTCGCCCCGGCCAGGCGGGCGATCTGGACGGCGTGCACGCCGAGGCCGCCGACACCCCATACGCCGGCCCGCTCCCCCGGCCGCAGCCCACCGCGTTCGACGATTCCCGAGAACGGTGTGGCGACCGCGTCGGCGCAGATCGCCGCCTGCTCGATGGGCACCCCGTCGGGCACCTCCACCAGGGTCTGGAACGGTGTGACGACGTACTGCGCCCAGGCGCCGTCCCAGTTCTGCCCCATCGTCTGCGGGGCGAGGCAGCCCTGTACGTCACCGCAGTGGCGGCAGGAGCCGCAGGCCCTGCCCGGCGCGATGACCACCCGCCGGCCCGGCTGCCAGTAGGGGACGTCGGCGCCCACCCGGGCGATGGTGCCCGCCGGCTCGTGGCCCGGGGTGACCTCTTCCAGCGGGCAGTCGAGGGTGCCGTCGATCATGTGCACGTCCGACAGGCAGATCCCGCAGGCCTCGACGCGGACCAGCACGTCGGACGGTCCCGGCTGCGGCACCGGCACCTCCGCCACCCGCAACTGGCGGTCGGCCCGGAAGAAGCGCGCCGCACGCATGGTCGGCGTCGTCATCAGCTCACCTCCGGTGAACGGGTTGACACGATCACCGTGTGACCAAATGCCCGATATTTAATCTTCTGGGCGATCCAGCCCGGCAGCGGATCCGGGCCCCGGGCAGCCGCGGCCAGTGCCGGTCGGCAGGAACGTTCAGCCGCCGGTGGAGACGTTGCCGCAGGGACTCGGGCGGACTTCTTCGCCGCTGTCCCTCGTCCCGCCGTCCCTCTCTCCGGGCCCTCGGCTGTGCCCACCCGCCCTCCTCGCCCACACGCGCCCGGAGCGCCGGTTCCGTCCAGCCCGGTTCGGCTGAATGCGTCCTTCGCCGGGGCAACCGCTCACTGCTAGCGTCGGGCGGAGTGCGAGACGGGGCGAATACGGGGGCGGGTGACGGGGGCGGGCCATGGCAGCTGCCGAGGTGATCGATCTGGTCGCGCTGGGCGAGGACTTCGTCCGCGATCCCTATCCGGTCTACGCGGCGCTGCGGGAACGCGGCCCCGTGCACAAGGTGCGGATTCCAGAGGGTACGGAGGCCTGGCTCGTTGTCGGGTACGAGGCCGGCCGGGCCGCGCTCGTGGATCCGCGGCTGTCCAAGCAGTGGAAGAACGCCTCGCCCTCCTTTCCGATCCCCAGTCCCTCCGCGGGGCCGCACATGCTCAACTCCGATCCGCCGGACCACGAGCGGCTGCGCAGGCTGGTCGTCCGCGAGTTCACACCGCGCCGGGTCGAACAGCTCGCGCCGCGTGTGCAGCAGATCACCGACGAATTGCTCGACACGATGGTGGCGCTTCCGGAAGGGCGGGCCGATCTCGTCGAGGCGCTCTCGTTCCCGCTGCCGATCTCGGTGATCTGCCATCTGCTCGGTGTGCCGATGCTGGACCGGGCCGCTTTCCGGGCCTGGACCGGCACGATCCTCACCGACCCGGACCCGGAGGCGCGGTCGGCGGCGACGGCTGAGACGTCCGCGTACCTCGTCGACCTGCTGGAGCGCAAGCGCCTGGCCCCGGACGAGGACCTGATGAGCGCTCTGATCCGTACCACCGACGAGGACGGTGACCGGCTGTCCGCGGACGAACTGCGCGGTACCGCCTGGCTGCTGCTGGTCGCTGGGCATGAGACCACGGTCAATCTGATCTCCAACGGCGTACTGGCCCTGCTGACCCATCCCGATCAACTCGCCGCACTGCGTGAGGACATGACGCTCATCGACAACGCGGTGGAGGAGATGCTGCGCTACGACGGGCCGGTGGAGACGCCGACGTTCAGGTTCACCACGGAGCCGGTCGAGATCGGCGGTACCGTCATCCCCGGCGGTGGTGAGCTGGTCCTCGTCGCCCTGGCGGACTCGAACCACGACCCGGCGCGCTTCCCCGAACCCGACCGCTTCGACATCCGGCGGGCCGCGGGCGGTCATGTCGCCTTCGGTCACGGCATCCACTACTGCCTCGGCGCGCCGCTCGCCCGCCTGGAGGCGCGGGTCGCGATCCGCGCCCTGCTGGAGCGCTGCCCGGACCTCGCACTCGACGCCCACCCGGCCGCCCTGGCCTGGCGCCACGGCATGCTCATCCGGGGCCCCCGTCAGCTGCCGGTGCGGTGGAAGCGCCCTTGAGCTCGCGCGATGGCACCGCCGCCGACGCCTGCGACCCGGCCGGCTCGTAGAGCAGCGAACGATCGCGGCAACCGCTGGGCGGACGCATCTCGGATCCGACCCTTTGGAGTAGTCATTACTGGTCACAGTGTGCCGCTCAACAGGGAATATGAGACGGATGAGCAAGGTGTGGCAAGGGACAGTCATGTACGGCTCCCGATTCGTGGTTCCGGCGTCGGGTGTGAAGCCGAGGCATGTGCTGTGCGCGGTCGGGGTGGGCTTGGATGCCGGCGCACTCAGCGCGGCAATCGACGAGGCCGGTGAGGGAGAGTTCAGGCTCGCGGAGTTGCGGCAGGGACCGGATCCTCGCATGCGCGCAGCGTTCGACGCCGCGCTGGACGCCCGCCGGTCCACCCTCGATGACGAGTTCACCGACGACGACTGGGCCGCGGTGGATGCCCACGACTCCGCTGCCTACGTACTCTCACCGCTTACCTCGCAGCTCACCGCCCTCGATGTCTCCGAGCGGGCGTTGGCTGTGACGGCCGCGCTGTTGAACTGCGGTGCCACCGCGGTGAAGAACGAGTCCAGCGGAGTGACCTGCGGGCGTGAGCGGTGGCTTGCCCTGGCGGACATGGCTGCGGCTGCTGAGGACGAGTACGACCTGGCGACCGTGCTGAGCCGGGCGTGGGTGGTGCCGGCTCTCCCGAGCCGGCGCGACGGCGTGCTGTACAGCCGCGGCATGCATCTGCTCGGCGAAGCCGACGTGGAACTCGCACCTGGGCGTCCGACCGCGGAAGAGCTGGAAGTGCAGGACGAGTGGTTGATCACCATGGACACCGTGGCGCACTACCTGATCACCGAACAGCCCGAACAGGGGATCCAGGACGGTGAAGGGTTCCGGGTCTCTCCGGACGCACCCCGATGGGTCATGCATCGACTGGAATGTGAGCGTTACTCCTCAGACTCATTCCTCTTCAACCCCTACGGATATTGGCGGCTCACCCCCGGTTAGGACAAAGGGACCTGAAAGGCCTGTGCACCAGGCCGGCGGCGGTACCGGCACAGACAGACGAAACCCCCGGGCGGAGCACGACGGCTGAGGGCAGGTGAGGCCCGAGGCCCGCGGCCGTCGCCGCCCCGCCGCCGAACGCCCGAGGGACACGGCAGGGCGGCCAGGCCCGCGCCGCCACCGGCCAGGCCCGCGTCGCAGCGTCACAGACCGCCGCCGCACGACGACGGGAGCGGCACCGTGAGAGCGGCATCAGCGGCACGGTGCCCCGCCGACGCACGGCCGGCAGGACGCAGACCGGTTCCGGTCAGTCGCCGTCCACGCCGTGGTCCTGCTGCGCCACCTTCCGCAGGGCCTCGGCGACGACCTGAGCGTCCTCGTCGCTGAGGTACACGGAGAAGCGGCGGTGGATGCTGCGCAGGTACACCGGAGCGGTGGCGCGCAGCATGGCAGCGCCCTCCTCGGTGATCGCCGCCCAGGACACCCGGCCGTCATACGGATCGGGCGTCTTGTGCACCAGCCCCGCGCGCACCATGTCGTCCACCAGACGGCTCACCCGGGTGCGACTCAGTACGACGCGGTCAGCGACCTCCCGCATGCGCAGTCCCTCCGCGCCGGCCGCCTTGAGTTCGAGCAGTACGTCGTACCACGTGAGCGGGACGCGACCGTCTCGCTGGACGTCGCTCTCGATCGCCTGCAGTGCGGCCTTGTGGGCGAGCAACATCGCCCGCCATGCCTCTAGTCCGTAGTCGCGGTCAGCCATCAGGCCATTGTATTCAGGGTTGCGTGCGTGCGCACACAAACGTTAAAGTGTGTGCGCACGCACAAAAATCCCGGCTGGTGTGGTCGCGTGCGTCCCCACCCAGCCCGTGTCTCATCGGAGGTACCACATGGTGCAGAACCTGACCCGTGACGAGGTCAAGCAGAAGATCGGCGCCGGCGCGACGGTCCTTGAGGCCCTGCCGGAGCAGTACTGGGAGGACGCCCATCTGCCGGGCGCGCACTGCCTGCCGCTCGACCGGGTGGACACCCTCGCTCCGGAGCTGGTGCCCGACAAGCAGTCCGAAGTGATCGTCTACTGCACCGGCGTGACCTGCCCGAACTCCGCCCAGGCCGCCGCACGGCTGGCCCAGCTCGGCTATGAGCGGGTCTACACCTACAAGGACGGCAAGGAGGACTGGATCGGCGCCGGACTGCCGACCGAGTCCGCGAAGCAGGCACAGGGAAGCGGAGACGACCGATGACCGAGAACACGATCACGCCGACCCGCTCGGTCGGCGGTGTGGAACTGCCGGCGCCGGGCATCTGGAAGGTCGACCCGGGCCATGCCGAGGTCGGCTTCATGGGACGCCACCTGATGCTGACGAAGGTGCGTGGGCGCTTCACCTCGGTGGACGCCACCGTCCACATCGGCGATCGGCCCGAGGACACCGTGGTGACCGCGGTGATCGACATGGCCAGTGTCGACAGCGGCGACCGGACGCGCGACGACCACCTGCGCTCCGGCGACCTCTTCGACGTGGAGAACCACCCGCGGGCCACCTTCCAGTCCACCTCGGTGACCTGGGACGGCACGGCCGGAAAGCTCGTCGGAGACCTGACGATCAAGGGTGTGACCCACCCGGTCACGCTCGATGTCGACTACCTGGGCCACGTCCGCGACCCGTGGGGCGGCGACCGCACGGTCTTCTCGGCCGCAGGACGGGTCAACCGGGAAGACTGGGGACTGACCTGGAACATGGCCCTCGAGACCGGCGGCATCCTCGTCTCCAAGGAGATCGAACTGTCACTGGAGATCGAGGCGATCCGGCAGGTCTGAACCCTCGACGCCCCGGGCCCGGCACCCGTCCGGGCCCGGGAGGCGTCCAGGCCCGGGAGGCGTCCAGGCCGGCCCGGGAGGCGGACGAAGGGCGTTCCGCGGGCGGCGGCGTGTGCGTCCCTGCGGGCGCCGGCCGCCCTGACGGCGCCCGGCGGGCGCGCCCGTTTCACCGCCGGGGATCCCGCCTCCACGCCGGTCGATCACCTAAGCCGGATGAGTACGCGTGCTCAGGCGCGCCGTCCTGTCCGGCTCCTAACCTCCGTCACATGCACGAAGACCACTTGGTTCGCGGTCCCGGCCTCCTGGCGGGCATCACAGCCGTCGCCTCCTGCCTGCCCGGGCACGAGGTGACCTCCCAGGACCTGCAGCAGCGGATCACCGAAGAGTCCGGCCTCCGGCTGCCGGACCGGATGCTCGAACGCGTCACCGGCATCACCTCACGCCGGACCGCGGCACAGGACGAGTACGCCTCGACGCTCGCGGTGCGGGCGGCCCGCAGGGCGCTCAGCCGGGCCGGACTCGCACCCTACGACGTGGACCTGCTGGTGTTCGCCTCCGCCAGCCGGGACATGGCGGAACCGGCGACCGCCCACGTCGTCCAGGCCGAGCTGGGCTCGGCCGCACACGCGCTGGACGTGACGAACGCGTGCAACAGCTTCGTCAACGGCATCGACACGGCCCGGTCGATGATCCTGGCCGGACGCGCCCGCCGGGCTCTCGTCGTGACCGGGGAGACACCGAGCCGGGCCGTCCGGTACGCCCCCCGCGGCCTGGGCCAGTTCCGGGACGGCTTCGCCGGCTACACCTTCGGGGATGCCGGGGCCGCGGTCGTGCTCGAGGCGGTGGACCGGGGCGGCATAGTCGACGTGGGCACCGAGACGCACTCCGAGCACTGGGACGTGGGCGGCATCTTCGGCGGCGGATCCCGCCACCCCCGCAGTGCGGAGCACACGTACTTCACCGGCGACGGGGCCGGGCTGCGCACGGTGTTCGAGAAGGCCGGCACCGCCGTGCTGGACCGCATGAAGGAGCGCACCGGCCTGGACTGGGACGACTTCCGTCACATCCTGGTGCACCAGGTCACCATGCCCTACCTGGAACGTTTCGTGGAACTCACCGGTGTCCCGCGCGAGCGGCTCGTGGTCACCCTCCCCCGGCTCGGCAACATGGCCAGCGCCACCCTGGGCGTGCAACTGGACCTGGTCCACGAACGGCTGCGCCCCGGCGACCGGGTGCTGTTCGTGGGCCTGGGCGGCGGCGTGAGCATGATGACGATGGTCTGGGAGAAGTCGTGAGCGCCCTGTGGGTGGTCGTCCCCGCGCACCAGGAGGCCAGGCGCATCGGCGCCACACTGCACGCGCTCGCCGCGCAGCACGACCGCGACTTCACCCTCGTCGTCGTGGACAACGCCTCCAGCGACGGCACCGCAGCGGTCGTCCACGACTTCGGCCGCTGGGCCCCCTTCCCCGTCCACGTCCTCAGCGAGCCGGAGAAGGGCACCGGCTGCGCGGTGGACACCGGCTTCCGCTACGCCATCGGCAACGGCGCCACGATGCTGGCCCGCACCGACGCGGACTGCCTGCCGCGCCCCGGCTGGACGGCCGCGGCCCGCGAAGCCCTGGGGCAGGGCGCGGGCCTGGTGTGCGGGCGCATCGACGCGCGCCGCGACGAGCACGGACCGCTCGGGCGCGCCGCCTTCCGCACGCTGGTCCGCATCGCCGCGTTCTTCGGCCGCATCCGCCCCGCGCACCGGCGCCGGCACGGCTACCTCACCCCTTACCGGATGCACGCGGGCAACAACATGGCCGTCACGGCCGGCCTGTACGAAGCCGTCGGCGGCATGCCGCGCCGCCCCTCCCCCACCGACCGCCTGTTCCTGAACCGGGTCCGCCGCCACACCACCGCCGTGGTCCATGCCCGCGACATGGTCGTGGAGAACTCCACCCGGCGGCTGCGCGCCTACGGCCTGCTCGGCACCGCCCGCTGGTACCTCGACAGAGGGCCGGGCCGTCACACGGAGGACCCCCGCTGATGCTCGACGCACTCCATCATGCCCTGCGCGCCGCCCCCGACCGGCCCGCCGTCCTCGGCACCGCCCGCACCGGCGCCGTACGCGTCAAGGCCACCTGCGGAGACCTCGCCGACCTCACCGACCGCTACGCCGCCGCTCTGCACCGGCGCGGCATCACCCGCGGCAGCACCGTCGGCGTCGCCGTACGGCCCGGCGCCCGGGCGCTGGCCGTGATGCTCGCCGTGCACCGGCTCGGCGCACGGGCCGCGGTCCTCGACCCCGGCGCCGGACCGGACGTGCTGCGGGCCCGGCTCGCCCTCGCCCGGCCCGAAGCCGTCCTCGCCGACGCCGCCGCCCAGGCCGTGGCCGGATGGGGCCGGCGGCTCGCCCAGCACGCCCGCCTGGCCCTGCCCGATCTCGAGGACCTGGGCCCGGTGGCCACCGTCGGGCCGCGGCTGCCCGGCTGCGCACCCGCTCTGGACAGCGATGCCGCACCGGCGGCCCTGCCGCGCCCGGTGGACGAGGACGGCGACGCGGTCATCGTCTTCACCTCCGGCACCACCTCCCGGCCGCGCGCGGTGGTGCACACCCGCTCCTCGCTCGCCGCCGGCATGACCGCGGTCGCCGCGCTGGCCCGGCCCGCGGCCGGCCGGCCCGTCCTGGGCGGCACGTTCTTCGTCCTCGTCCCCTCCCTCGCCGTCGGCGCGCCGGTCGCACTGCCCGCCCGCCCGCCGCGCCTGCTGGCCCGGCAGCTGGCCGGGCTGGACCCGCAGCTCACCTACCTGACACCGCCGCAGCTGCGCCGCCTGCTCGCCCAGCGGGCCCGTTTCACGGGACGGGTGTGGACCGGGTCCGCGCCGGTCAGCGCCGGCCTGCTCACCCGCGTCAAGCAGGCGGGCGCAGACGAGGCGTGGGGGGTGTACGCGCTGACCGAGCTGTTCCCCGCCGCCGCCGTGGAACAGGCCGACAAGGCCGCCTTCACCGGGCGGGGCGACCTGGTGGGCGCCCCGCTGCCCGGAGTGACCGCCATGACGGACGCCACAGGCCAGCTGCTGCTGTCCGGGCCCGCCGCCCGCGACCGCTACCTGGGCGAGGACCCGGACCGCTGGATCGCCACCGGGGACCGGGCGCACCTGGACGGCGGCCGGATCGTGCTCGAGGGCCGCTGCAAGGACATGGTGCTCAGGCGTGCCGAGAACATCTACCCCGGCCTGTACGAACCCTCCCTGCACATACCCGGCGTGGAATCCGCACTGCTGGTGGGAGTGCCGGCCGCCGACGGCGACGAACGCCTGGTCGCCGTCGTACAGCCCGTTCCGGGCACCGACCCGGCCGCACTGCGGGCCGCGCTGGCCGGGCCGCTGCAGCGGATGGGGTCCGCACGCCCGGACGCGGTCCTGCTGGCCGAGATCCCGCTGTCCGGGCGCTCCCGCAAACCGGACCGCGCCGCCGCCGCACGCCTGGCCGCCGCCCGGCTCGCCGCCGCCCGTCCCACCGCCGGCGGCCGCGGATGAACGCCCGGGACGACGCGCCCCTGTGGGTGGTGGTGCCGGCGTTCAACGAGGAGGCCGGGATCGGCGCCACCCTGTCCGCGCTCGCCGCCCAGACCGACACCCGCTTCACCCTGGTCGTCGTCGACAACGCCTCCACGGACACCACCGCGGACGTCGTACGCCGCTTCGCCGCCCGCGCGCCCTTCCCCGTGCATGTGGTCCGCGAGGACGAGCCGGGCACCGGGGCAGCCGCCGACACCGGATTCCGCTACGCCATCGAACGCGGCGCCGCGCTGCTCGCCCGGACCGACGCCGACTGTCTGCCCGCCGCCGACTGGATCACCGAGGTACGCGCGGAACTCGGGCGCGGCACAGAACTGGCCTGCGGCCGCAGCGTCCCCCGCGCCGACGAGCGGCCCTCGCCCGCCGAGCGGTACCTGCTGCCGGCGGTGATCCGGGCGACGGCACTGTACGGCCGTTGGCGGCGGGAACACCGCCACCCGCGCTACCGCGCCCCGTACGTGCTGTGCCACGGGCACAACATCGCCGTCACGGCCGCCCTCTACCTGCGCTGCGGAGGCGCGCCCCGCGTCCCGCTGGCCGGGCCGCCCGAGGACGTCGTCCTCCTCAACCGGGCGCGCGAGCACAGCGACCGCATCGCGCGGGCCGAGCGGATGGTGGTCCACTCCAGCCTGCGCCGCCTGCGGGCGTGGGGCGCCCGCCGGACGCTGCTGTGGTGCTGGGACCGCCGCTACCGCCCCGCCGACGAAAGAAAGGTGCACGTCCGATGACCCCGCCGCCCCGCCCGGCCGCCGTCCGAGCGGCACGCCGCCGCGACCGGCGCGTGTACACCCGCTCCCACCCCCTCCTGTTCGCCCTGCTCGCCGCCGCCCGCCGCCGGCCGGTGACCCGGATCGGCGGAACACTGCTGATACACGGCAGCGACCCGTACCGCCACGCCCTCACCCGCATACCGCTGGACCGCACCGCCGCCGGCACCACGGCGGGCGCGGCACGGGAACTGTCCACCGGCACCGTCCTGTTCGACCAGGACGGCACCGGCCACCGCGACACCCGCCGCGCCGTCGCCGACCGTCTCGGCGCGGCCGGCGTGGAACGGCTGCGGCCGGTGTGGCAGGAGGTACTGGAACGCCGGCTGGCCCCGCTCGCCGCCGGCCGCGCCGTCGACCTGGTCCCGGTGGCCCGCGAGGTGGCCGGGGCCACCGTCCGCGCGCTCCTCGACGCCCGCGCGGACCCGCGGCACATCGCCGACGCCGCCGCCCGTACCGCGGCCGCCGCCGTCCGCGACCACCTCCCCGGGCCGCGACGGCCCGGCACGACACACGGAGCGGCCGAGCCCGCAGCGCAGTTGCACGCCCTGCTCGCGCCCGGCCGGACCGGGACCGCGGGCCGTCACCGGCCACAGCCCGCGCTCACACCCGGCGAAGCCGAGGAGACGGGCCTTCGGGCGATGCTCGCGGTCGCCGCCGTCACCACCACCGTGGCCGCTCTCCCCCGCGCCGCGGCCTGGTGCGCCGACGCGGCACTGTGGGACCAGGCCGCCGACGACCGGCTGCGGCCGGCGCTGGTGCAGGAACTGCTCCGCGTGCTCGCACCCTCCCCGCTGCTGCCGCGCGTGGCGGCAGCCGACGCCGACCTCGGCGGGTGCCCGGTCCGGGCCGGCGACCGGCTGATTCTCGTGGCCCGGCACGCGGCCCTGGCCCACTCGGCTCCGCCTGACGCCCTCAGCCCCGCGCCACCCACCGTGGCACACCTCGTCTTCGGCGCCGGCGCCCACACCTGCCCCGGCGCCCGGCTGGCCCACGCCCAGCTCGACGACCTCCTCGCCGCGCTCGCCCCTCACCGGCCCACCGTGGTACGCGCCCGCGCCGACCGCGCCTCGGCCCTGCCCGGCTGGCGCTCCCTCACCGTCCGCGCCGCTCTCCCTCCCGGGCAGGACCGATGACCACGATCGCCGTCACCGGAGCAAGCGGCTTCTGCGGCTCCCACGTCGCCGCCACGGCAGCCGCCCGGGGCGCCGACGTACTGTGCGTGGGACGCCGCCCCGGTCCGGCCGGCCGGCACATCCCCTGGGACGCCGCCCGCGAAGTGCCCGACCTGTCCGGCGCCGACATCGTGGTGCACTGCGCCGCGGCGGTCGGCGACCCGCCACCCGGCTCCGCCGCCGAGGCCGCGATGCACGCCGTCAACGTCGACGGCACGGCCCGGCTGCTGCGGGCCGCCGCCGGCCGGCCGGTGGTATGGGTCAGCAGCGCCAGCGTCTACGCGCCCAACCCCGACCGCACCCCCCTCACCGAAGACCACCCCGTACGGGACCACCTCAACGCCTACGGCCGCACCAAAGCGGCCGGCGAGACGCTGGCGCTCGCCGCAGGCGCCGTCGTGCTGCGCCCACGCGCCGTTTACGGCACCGGGGACCCGCACCTCGTACCCCGGCTGCTGTCCCGCGTCCGCCGCGGCGTGCTTCTGCTGCCCGGGCCCAGCGCCCCGCTCAGCCTGACCGCCGTGGAGAACCTCACCGAAGCATGCCTGGCCGCCGCCGACTGGCCGCCGGGCCCCTACAACATCGCCGACCCGGCACCCTACGACCGCGACGAAGCCATCCTCGACGTCCTGCACGCCCACGGTTCGAGCGCGCGGATCCGCCACGTCCCGGTGGCGGCCGCCCGCGCCGCGGCGCACGCCGCCCACACACTCGCCCGGCTACGCCCGCACACGCAGCCGCTCCTCACCCCCTACGCCGTGCACCAGCTGACCGGCTCCCTCACCCTGGACACCACCAGAGCCCGAGCCCGGGGCTGGGCCCCGCAGCACACCCTCGCCCACTACACGACACGGCTCGCACCGAGCGCGGCGAACGGCTGAGGCACGGCACACCGGTGACATGGACGCCGGAAGCGGTGCTCGTGTTGCGTCACTCGCTTCCGCCCCTACGGTGAAGACGGCGATTGTGCTATTCAGGAGATGTGCGATGAGGGATCTCGGGGCCCGATCGCACGGACTCGGGAATGTCACTCCGGCGCCAGCCGGAGGCAGCGAGCTGAGCGAGCCTGCATGGACCCCACCCCTTCTTCGTCGTCCCGGCCGCCGTTCGACATGGTCAGCGGAGCCCTGTCGGATTACATCCACCGGGCCGGAACCACCGAGGACCCGGGTCCTGCCGCTCCCCGGAGCGACCCCCGTGCCCGTCGGCCCGCGGATGACAGCGCGGAGGCCGGAGGTCAGGAACAGATCCTCGGGGTGGTCAATCTCAACACGAAACTCCGGATCACCAGCTTCAACCTGAGCGCCGCTCCTTTCGCCGGGGTGAGCGTCACGGCAGGGGCCGCATTCGCCGAACTGCTGCCACCGGAGGACGTGGCGACGGTCACGCAGCGGCTGCGGAACGTCATCGAGACGCAGGAGGCGCACGTCGCCCGGGTCCAGCGCCTGCGGCGGTACGACGGGACGGAGATGGTGGTCTCGATGAGCATCCTCCCGGCCGCGGCGCCGCAGGGAGGCCTGACGGTCTCCCTGATCGCCATGGCCAAGCGACTGCACCTGTACGCGGCCGCGGCCGCGATCGGGACGTCGCTGGACATCGGCGAGACCGCCCAGTCCCTGGCCCAGTCCCTGCTGGCCTGGGGAGACGTGGCCGCCGTCGACTTCGACTTCGCCGTGTGGACGGGTGAGGCCGTCACCGAGCAGGCGCACGAGCGCATCCGGCTGCGCCGGGCGGCCCTGGCGCCGGACCGGGCCTGGCCCGAGGGATATGTGACGTGCGGGGACAACCTGCCCCGCGAAGCGAGCCGTCTGCTGGTCGGCGCGGTCATGCGCGACGACGTGCCGCAGGCCGTCGTCCTCACCGACGGTGAGGCGATCGCGCGGGCCCTCGGCGATCCGCGGCTGGTGCGCGCTCTGGTGCCTGGCGACCTGTCGGCGAACGTGGCGTGCATGCCGTTGGTGGTCGAAGGACCGGAAGGCACACCAGGGCCCGTCGTGCTGGGCGTGGCGGAAGTCTGGCGGCGGCAGGAGCGCCCCTTCCGCGACAGCGAACTGCTCGACCTGGAGGAACTCGTGGCCAAGACCGCCCGTCACGTGGACCTGGCCCGCCAGCATCAGCGTGAGCACGCACAGGTCCTGGCGTTGCAGCGCCGGCTGCTGCCGCGGGCCGGCAGCGACACCATCGAGGTCGCCACCGTCTACCAGCCCACCACCCCCGACAGCGCGGGCGTCGGCGGTGACTGGGTGAACAGCTTTCCGCTGCCCGGTGACCGTACCGCCCTGGTGGTCGGCGACGTCATAGGGCATGGCCTGGGGGCCGCGGCGGCCATGGGCCAGCTGAGCATGGAGGCCCGCGCGCTGTTGTCGGCGGGGCTGGGCCCCGGGGAGGTACTGGAGCGTCTCGACGAGACGGTCACGCTCCTGGACGACACGGACGCGGGCCTGGCGGCCGGCTACAGCGCGCTGGGCTCGACCTGCTGCATCGCGGTCTACGATCCGGTCGACCACCGGGTGGTGATGTCCAACGCGGGACACCTGCCGCCCGTCCTGGTCCGCCCCGACGGCTCCGCCGCAACCATCACGGCGCAGCCTCACCCGGGCCTGGGAGCCGAGTTCGCCGTACGGGAGCCGTTCGACGTGCACGAGTTCACCGCGCCGCCCGGCTCGCTTCTCGCCCTCTACACCGACGGTCTGGTCGAGGATCCGGTGGCCTCCATCGACGACGGCATCAGCCGCCTCAAGGACGTGGTGCGTGAGGTGCACCCCTGGGACGATCTGCAGCAGGCGGCGCGCCGCGTGGTCGCCGGTCTCGCCCCGCAGGGGCGCCTGCGCGACGACGTGACCCTGCTGCTCGCCCGTATGACCGGCCGCCACAGCCGGGACACCGCGACCTGGCAGCTGCCCGCGCGCGACGACACCCCGGCTCGCGCCCGCACCCTGGCCTCTTCCCTCCTGCGGCGATGGCGCACCGGCGACCGGACCCGGGACGACGCCGGTCTGGTGATCAGCGAACTGGTCACCAACGCCGTCCTCTTCGGTACCGGACCCGTCACCCTGCGACTGGTGAGGGCGGGAAGGCGCCTGACATGCGAGGTCGGCGACACCGGCAACAGCCGGCCGCGCCTGCGCCGCAGCGACGTACTCGACGACCAGGGACGCGGCCTGCTGGTGGTCCACAAACTCACCACACGGTGGGGAGTGCGGTGGACCGACACCGGCAAGGCCGTCTGGGCGGAACTGGACATCCCGCGCGTCCACTGAGACGAACCTGACGAACGCACGGCGCCTGCGGGCCGGGCCGCACCCGCGCCGTGGCAAGCCGGGCCGGGCCGGGCTCACCGGGCTACAGGGCACTCGCCTGTTTTCGCGCGGCCGGCTCGCGGCCCGCTCGTCCGTGCGGCCTGGATCGGTCAGGCGGTGGACGCCAGGTGCCAGGTGGCCTGGACCAACGCCCGTTCCGTGCCGGTCAGGTAGACGGCCGCCGCCAGCCACGCGCGGGCGTACGCGTCCGGGTCGGTGTCCTCCAGGCGGCCGAACGCGTCGCGGGTGCGGCGAGCGGCCTCGCCGGTCAGCTGCGCGGCGAGGTCGGCGGCCGTCGCGAAACCGCTGCGGCGCAGCCGTGCCGTGACGCCGTCGCCCGGCGCTTCGGCGACGGTCCTGCGGCCTCCCGAGACGGCGATCTCCACCAGCCGGCGCAGCCGCCACAGAGGTGCCTCGGTCAGGGGGTCCGGGGGGACGTCGGTGGATCCGTGGGGCCGGTCGAGGGTGTCGGCGGGTGGGAAGTGGGCCGCCTCCAGACGGTCGTAGCCGAGGTCGGCGTGGCCGCCCCAGTCGGCGGGCAGCCGGAGGGTCGCCTCGGTGCCGGGCACGGGCGCCACGGCGAGCGGGCGGAGGGTGGCGGCTCGGTCGGGGTCCAGTCGGCCGATGACGCGCAGACGCAGTCCGGGGCGGGACGCGAGGCGGCGGAAGTTCGCCGTGTGGGCCAGACCGGGGTGGCTGTTGGCCGGGGTGAGCCGGACCAGCAGGCCGTCCGCACCGCGGGGGCGCAGTTCCCGCGCGAAGATCTGGTCGCCCGCGGCGCCGGTCAGGACCAGGTCGCAGCCGATCAGTGCACGGTTCGTCGTGCCCTCCTGCTCCGGGTCGGCGTCGGCCGGTGCGCTCAGACTCTCGGCGACCGCCTCGTCCAGGGGGCGGGCGAACAGGGCGGCCAAGGGCCCGTCCGTCCAGGGCTGTCCCGTCAGCGGAGTCGCGCGTACCCCCTTGCCTGCTCCCAGACGGCCGTCCGGGGAGAGCGTCGCCCCGGAGACCAGCAGACCGCCGCGGGCGAGTCCCGCGTGGTCGAGGGTGTGCGAACCGAGGGCGACGGTGGCGGTGTCGGCGCCCCGGGCCCGGGCGGCTCCGCCGGGCTTCACGTCGGACACGGAGAACCACTGCCCGTCGTCCCCCAAGAGATGGGTGACGACACCGCCGTAGCCGGTGGCGGTGACGACCGGTTCGCGGCACACGCCGTGGACGCGGAGGCCGCCGCCCGGCCGGTAAGCGCGGCGGGCGATGCCGATCAGGGCGGGGTCGGGATCCTGTGCCGTCAGCCGGTGCGCGATGAGGAGCACCTCGCGCAGGCCCGCGACCAGGTCCGCCAGGCGGTGGCCGTCGTGGCGGGCGCGGGCGCCGCGCACCTGGCGCACCACCCGCAGGGCCGCCGCCTCGGCACGGTGCAGGCCGGCGAGCCGCGCGGTGTGCGCGGCGCGCAGCAGCTCCGCCTGCGGCACCGCGCCCGTCGCCGGCACTCCGCCGGTGAGGACGGCCGCGGCCGCCGACCAGAGCCCGCGGGCGGCGGCCACCTGGGCGGCGGTGGGAGGCGTGCGCGCGGGTGCCGGGGCCGCCACCGGGCCGGCGGGTCCGGGTGCGGCGTCGGCCGCCGGACCCGCGGGTCCGGGGGCCTGGACCGCCGCCGCCGGGCCTGCGGGTTGCGGTGCGCTGTCCGCCGCTGCCTCGGCCGGTTCCGGCGGGGCCGTGGTGTCCGCCACCGGGCAGGCGCCGAGTACGGCCGCGCGATGCAGACAGCGCGGCGCCAGCAGGCAGGTGCACGTCACCTGCGCCGCCTCCGTGACCGCGCCCGACGGGCCGGGCACGAGAACGACCTCGGCGTCCTCACCGCAGCGGACCCTGCGCGCGGTGCCGTCGTCGACGACCGGCGCGGCGGTGTACGTCTCCACGGCGGCGTCCAGCCTCTTGCGCAGCCGGGCGGTCAGGACCTCCACGGCGGCCGCCACGACGTCGGGCGCCGCCGGGGGCAGTTCGGGATTCATCGGTTCTCTCCGCGCAGACGGTCGCCCACCCAGCGGGCGAGGGCTTGGGGACTGAGGGCGGCCACGGGCATCCCGGCCGCGACGAGTTGCCGGGCGACGGGCACCGAGTAGCGGGACGCGCCGGTGTCGTCCAGGGCGGCGCAGCCCAGCAGATGCACCCCGGAGCCGGCCAGGGACCGTACCTCGCCCAGGAGTCCGCCCAGCGGGGCGCCCTCCTCGAAGTCGCTCACCACGACCACGAGGGTCCGGCTGGGGACGGTCACGAGCGTCCGGGCGTGGGCCAGTCCGGCGGCGATGTGGGTGCCGCCGCCGACCCGGACCTCCAGCAACAGCGACAGCGGGTCGTCGACCCGGTCGGTGAAGTCGATCACCTGGGTGGAGAACGCCAGGAAGTGCGTCGACAGGGTGGGTACGCCGCCCAGGACCGCCGCGGTCAGCGCCGACCACACGACGGACGCCTCCATCGACGCGGACACGTCGACGACCAGGATCAGGCGCCAGTCCGCCTCCGCGCGGGAGCGGGTGGAGAACACGGGTTGCTGCGGGACGACCAGCGTGCGGCCGTCGGAGGTGCGGCGGGTGTGGGCCAGGTTGGCGCGCAGGGTGCGCTGCAGGTCGAGTCGGCCGCCGGGGCGGCGGGTGGGACGCGGGGTGGCCAGTCCGGTCAGCGCGGGGCGCATCCGGGTGGCCAGTTCCCTGGCCAGTTCCTCCACCAGGCGGCGCACCAGCGGGCGCAGCCGGGCGAGGTGGTGTTCGGGCAGTCCGCCGGCGAGTGACAGCACGGAGGTCAGCAGGTCGATCGAGGGGCGGACCGCGTCCGGGTCCAGCTCCGCGAGCACATCGGTACGGCCCTGGTCGGCGGCGCGGGCCAGGACCTCCTCGCGGACCTCCGTGCCGAACAGCGCCTCCAGTTCCTCGGCCCATTCCCTGGCCGTGGGGAAGGACGCCTCCTGGCCGCCGCCCTGGCCTTGGCCGTCGCCCCGGCCGAGGTCCGCGGAGCCTTCGCCGCGGCCCGCGCCGTACAGCTCGTCCAGGGCGTGGGCGTAGCGGCGGGCGTGCTGCGGCAGCTTGTCGGTCTCCCGGCCGAGCAGGAGACGCCAGCGGTCGGTGGGCGGGAGGTCGCGGGCGGCCTGCGGCGCGTGCCCGGGCCGGGGTGCGGGGTGTTCCGGGGCGAGTGGGGTGACGGGGTGGGTCTTCTGGGCGGCGGGGTGGGTCGGCTGCTCCGTGCTGAGCGGGAGGCCCAGTGCGGTGAGCGCGGTGCGGCCCGCGGTGTCCGCGGCCGTCCACAGGGCGAGCAGGTGGGGCGGGGCGTTCAGCGACAGGTCGACGCGGTGGCCGAGGCGTTCGGTCACCGTGTGCAGCAGCCGGTCGCGGCCGGTGGGCGTGAGGGTGTCGAAGCCGCCGCGCAGGGCCGGGAGCCGGTCCAGGAATTCCTGGTCGGACAGCGTGTCGATGCGTTCGAGGAGCGGGTCGAGAGCGGCGGGCGCCGACTGGAGCAGTGGGGCGGCGCCGCTCAGCAGCCCGGTGAGGCGGCGGGCCAGCGCACGGCGTCCGTCGGGGGTGGTGGCCGTGTCGGTCCATCCGGCGGCGCGTGCGCCGAGGTCGGCGACGGGGTCCAGGTCGAGCAGGGCCCGGGAGGCCAGGGCGGCGCCCTGGATGAGGGGCGAACCGTCGCGGGCGAGGGTTCGCAGGGCGTCGTCCATGCGCAGCCCCAGGCGGTGTTCGCCGGCCCGCGCGGACAGTGTCACGAGGGCGGCGGCGTCCTGCGGATCGTCGCTGCCCGCGAGTCCGGGCAGCGCCCGTACCGCCGCGTCCAGCAGCTCCGTGGCCAGCTGGGCGGCGGTCCGGCGGGCCTGTGGGGTGGTGCCGGGGAGGTGCTCGCGCCGCAGCGCCTCCATCAGGTCGAGCGCGGTGAGCAGTTCGGGGAGGGTGGCCGTGGCGGGAAGCACCTCGGCGGCGTCCGCCAGGCGCTCGGCGAGCAGGGCGGGCAGGTCGCACCGGGCGGCCGCCTCCAGGCCGGCGAGGACCAGGGCGGAGGTGGGCCCCCCGTCCGCCGCCTCCTTGCGGAACGTCTCGCGCAGGGTGCCTTCGGCGGCCAGGGCCGCGGTCACCCCCCGGGTGCCGGCCAGGTCCAGCCGTACCGGGACGGACGGGGACCAGGACAGCCGCCAGCGGGTGGTGAGGGCGGTGCCGTCGCCGGTGCCTGTCACGCGCACGGGCTCGCCGTATCCGGCCGCGCACACGGCGAGGCGCTGGAGCAGGATCTCGCGGCGGCCGTCGAGGGCGGAGCGGAGCGGGTCGAGGCGTATCTCGCGGGGGGCGGGGTCGTCGGGGTGGGGCAGCCGGAGGGCGGCGAGTTCCGCCTCCACGGAGGGGCCGAGGCCGGAGCGGGGGGTGCCCGGCGCGGTCCGGCCGCGGTCGGTGCCGACCAGGACGGTCTCCAGGGCCCGTGCGAGGGCCCGGCCGCGGCCGAGGGGTTCCCCCTGGCCCATGACGGCGGTGAGTGCTTCGAGGATCTCGCTGCGTCCGGGGGCGGCGAGGCCGCGCAGCGCGGCCAGGTCGCAGGCGACCCGCAGGGTCTCCGCGGCCTCGCCGGTGCCCGCGGTGTGCCCGGCCGCACGCAGTTCCCGGCATACGTCGGTGATGGCGCGCGCTGCGGCCCGGCGCAGTTCCTCGGGGTCGCCGGCGGCGGTGAACACCGCCTGCTGCCAGCGCGGGTCGCGGATTCCGGCCGGATATCCGGAGCGGGAGTCCAGCAGGTCGAAGGCGTACGGGACGAGTGAGGTGACGACGGCCGGCCCTTCGCCGACGGCAACCGGCCGGTCGGCGGTGCTCCGACCGGGGGTGTCCGGCGCAGGAGCCTGCGGAGCGGTCGACGCGGGGGCACCTGCGGCCGTCGGCCCGGCGGTGTCCGCAACCGTCGACGTGGGGACGTCCGTGGCGGTCGGCCCCGCAGTCCCCGCGGCTGCCGGCCCGGCGATGTCTGTGGCGGTCGGCCCTGTCGTGTCCGCGGCTGCCGGCCCGGCGACGTCCGTAGCCGTCAGCCCCGCAGTGTCCGCGGCTGCCGCCCCGGCGACGTCCGTAGCCGTCAGCCCCGCAGTGTCCGCGGCTGCCGACCCGGCGACGTCCGTGGCGGTCAGCGCCGGGGCGTGGAAAGCGCCCACGACGGCCGCGACCCGGCGTCCGCCCTCCCCCGCGCGGGCGATGGTCTCGCGCATATGGGCCTCCCGGGCCAGGTCGGCCTCGGGGACGCCGCCGGCCGACTCCGCGTCGCGGCGCAGCGCCCAGCCGACTCCGAGGGCGGCCCGGCGGATCGCCTCCGGCGTGCAGCCGGGGGCGAGCACCTCCACGCAGCGGTCCCACAGGTCGTCGCCGTCGCGGCCGGTGCCGGCGGCGGCGAGGGCGTCCGCGAAGGGGGTGACTCCGGTTCCGGCTCCGGGTCCGGTTTCCGCCGCGGTGACCGCGGTGCGGGTGTCGCCCGTCGGCAGGGCCGCCTCGGTGTGCCAGCGCGGGTCGGACATCGGCAGGTCGCAGCAGACGACGTCGGCGCCGTGTTCCCGGGCCCAGCGCACGGCGGCGAGTTCGGGCGAGAAGTCGGCGAACGGGTAGAACCCGAGCCGCCCGCCCTCGCCGGTGCCGGCCAGCGCGACGGGCGCGACGGTGCCCGGGGCGGCCAGGTGCGCCAGCCACGGCTGGAACTCGGCGGGCAGTTCCACGCACACGACCTCGGCGCGGCAGGCGTCCAGCAGGGCGGGCACCGCGGCGGCCAGCGCCGGGCTGTGGTGGCGGACGCCGAGCAGGTACGGCTCGGTGTGATCGGCGAGGGCGGCGACGGCCGCCCTCGGTTCCAGGGCAGTCGTCACCGCAGGTTCTCCCGCAGGTCCCACAGGCGGCGCCAGAGCGCGGACCCGTCCTCGGCGCGGCGGCGCACCGGCCCGTCCCAGTAGCCCAGCAGTCGCGCGTGGTCGGCCGGGTCGTCCTTGCGGACCACGCCGAGGAGGTGGCCGGGGACCAGGTCGAGGGCGTCGCCGCCGGGCAGGTAGGCGGTGGCCACGCCGAGCGAGACGGCGACCTGCACGGCTTCGGCGGTGGACATCACCGTGCCGGGCCGCTCCACGTCCCAGCCCTCCGCGGACCGGCCTGACCGCAGGTCGCGGAAGGCGGTGACCAGGACGTCGAGGACGGCGTCGTCGACGCCGAATGCCGCGCCGGCCCGTTCGACGGCGGCGGTGGCCTGCCGCCGGACGAGCGCCGTCTCGGCCTCCACGTCCCCGATGGGGTGCACGGTCTCGAAGTTGAAGCGGCGCTTGAGCGCGGCGGACATCTCCGACACACCCCGGTCGCGCAGGTTGGCGGTGGCGATGACGGTGAACCCGGGGGCGGCGGCGACCTGGGCGTCGTCCGTGCCGGACAGCTCGGGAACGCTCATCCGGCGGTCGGACAGGATCGACACCAGTGCGTCCTGGACCTCGGGAAGACAGCGGGTGATCTCCTCGATGCGCGCGACCCGGCCCGCGCGCATCGCCGCCAGCACCGGCGAGTCGACCAGGGCCTGCGGGGTCGGGCCCTGGGCGAGGAGCAGGGCGTAGTTCCAGCCGTAGCGCAGGGCGTCCTCGGTGGTGCCGGCGGTGCCCTGCACGGTCAGCGCGCTGGTGCCGCTGACGGCGGCCGACAGCAGTTCGGAGAGCATCGACTTGGCGGTGCCGGGTTCGCCGACGAGGAGCAGGCCGCGCTCGCCGGCGAGGGTGACGACGCACCGCTCGACCAGGGCCCGTTCCCCGATGAACTTGGGGGTGATGACCAGCTTGTCGGGCAGGGTGGCATGGGGCTTGGGCAGGGTGAGGGGCTGGTCCGCGCTGCCGCAGACGAACGTGACCACGGAGCGGGGGGTGAGCCGCCAGCCGGGCGGGCGGGGGCCCTCGTCATGGGCCGCGAGGAAGGCGAGTTCGGTGGCGTGGCGTTCCTCGGCGGGCAGTGTCTGCCGGGCCGGGAGGGTCGGCGCCGTGTCGGTGTGCGTCATGGGTGTCCTAGGTGGGCGTGCGTGAGAAGGGTGTCGCCGGGCAGCGCTCGGCGGGGTCGGTCCGCGCGAGGCGCTCGGCGCGTCGTGCGGTGAGGCCGGCCGGCGCGCGGCCGGGGCCGGTGAGGCCGGCCGGCGCGCCGCCGGGGCCGGTGAGGCCGGCCGGCGCGCCGCCGGGGCCGGTGAGGCCGGCCGGCGCGCCGCCGGGGCCGGTGAGCGGGGAGGCGGGCGGGGTGCCCGGCGCCCCGCTCACCGGCCGGGCGGGTTCAGCGGCGGCGTCCGCGGCTGCGCCGGACCTTCAGTTCCTCGAAGCGGGGCGCGTCACCGTCCCGGACCCGCTGCCAGGCCCGGCGGAACAGGTCCGCGGCCGGTTGGGTCGGCACGAGGGCGGCGAACGGGGTGTGCTCGCCGTTCACTGCTTCGTACAGCGGCAGCTTCCACCGTTCCAGGGGGAGGCGCGGGGCCGACTGCTCCACCCAGCCGCCGGGCAGGAACAGCGAGCGGCCCGCGCGGGCCCGGTCCGCGCCGATCACCAGGTCGGTGGCGGCGAGTTCGGTGCGTGCCGCCTTCAGACGGGCCGGTTTCCAGCCCGTCCAGCGCGCCGTCATCCGGTCGGTCGGGTCGGGCAGGGCGAGCAGCATCAGGTAGAGGGCGGCGGCGTCCTCGCCGATGCCGTACTCCCCGGCGGCCTCGGTCACCAGGTACGGCACCGAGCGGGAGGGGTCCTGCGGCCACCAGGTGCCGTCCTTGCCGCGCTCCCCCGCGATCGGTTCGCCCGGGTCGGCGAGGAGCGCGGCGAAACGCGGGTCGCGCACCAGGCTCAGGGCCACCTCGGCCGCGTAGGGCCGCTGGCCGTCGACCCGGATCGCGGGCAGGTACGGGTCCTGGCCGGTCGCGTCGAGCAGCGCGACCCGCAGTCCGGGGGCGGGCTGGTCGTCGTGCGTGGGCAGGATCACCGCGCCGTAGCGGACGAAGTTCTCGCCGGTCTCGGTGGGGGTGCCCGCGGCCTTCCGGAAGTCGGGGAGGCTGATGTACCGGCCGAGGTCGAGCACCAGGCCGGGGTGGGCGACCCGCTCGCGGACGGCGGTGAGCGCGGGCGGCAGTGCGGCGCGGAGCGGGTCGCCCGCGGGCAGCCGGTGGGCGAGCCAGGCGAGGATGTCCACGGAGCCGACGAGGATCTGCTCGGTGAATCCGGGCACGTCGCCGACCGGCTGCACCCGGTCGCCCTTGACCGCCCACTCGAGGTCGCGGCTCAGGCGGGGGTCTCCGGCCGGGTCCAGCAGAGCGGCCAGGGCCTGCCGCACGTCCCACCGGGTGTGCTTGAGGGAGCGGACGGCGTCGCCGAGGACGTCTTCGGGCAGGGCGGTCCGCCGGCCGACCGCCTTGATCCAGACGTCGGCGGCGGCCCGCACGTCGGGGCCGTCGGTCCACAGCCGGGCGGGGTCGGCGGGCAGCAGCGCGCCGACCACCGCGGTCCGTACGTCGGCGTCGAGCGTGCTGAGTTCGTCCTTGGCCACGCCGGCCGGGGCTGCCTTGACGCCGATGAGGGCCCGTACCTCGGCGGTCAGGAACGTCCGCTGGTAGGCATCGACGTGGGGCAGGCCGGCCACGATCAGCCGGGCCGCCGTGTCGGTGACGCCGGTGAGCCGGGCGAACTCGGCGGCGGCCTCGGGGAACCAGGGCGCGGGCCCGCGGACGGCCAGTTCCGCGAGGAGCCTGCGGAGGCGGCCGGGGTGCGCGTCCTCGCCCAGCGGGAGGCAGGAGAGGAGGGTATAGGGCTCGGGTGCCTCGAAGCGTCCCGTGGGGTCGTGGAAGAAGCCGTGGAAGGTGCAGTCGGCGTCGTCCAGCCGGCGGTCTCCCAGCAGGGCGAGGAAGGCGCCGCCGCCCAGCGGCAGCAGGCCGTTCCAGGCGCCGTCGCGCCACTGGCCCGACGGGGTGCGCAGCAGTCCGCTGGGCAGGCGCACGGTCACCCTGCGCCAGCGCGCGGACGCGTCGGGCGCGGTCAGGCCGAGCGTGTCGAACCCGGTCAGCAGTGCGCGGAGGATGTCGCGGTGCTCCTCGCCGGTGACGGCGGACGCCGTGCGGTAGGCCAGCGCGGCGCTGCGGGCGACGATCGTGCCCAGGTGCGGGTCCGCCACATCGATTTCGACACCGTCCAGGTGGAGGCTCCTGGTGCGCTCCTCGGGCACGGCGTCGCCGGTGAGGCCCGCGGCCCGGGTGAGGGTCCGCAGGGCGCGGAAGGCGGTGTCCTTGCCCTGGTCGTGGTTCCACCAGTAGCGGGAGCGTACGCCCAGCCCGTTCATGGCGTCGCGGAGGGCGGTGTCGGAGGGGCCGGCCGGGCCGTCCGTCTCGGGGCCGTCCTCGAGGGCATGGGTGAGCCGTTGGGCCACGGCGTCGAGGACGGTCTGCTGGCCGGCGGCGTACCGCACGACGCCCGCGATGCCCGCGACGAGCGCCGGGTGGCTGACGGGCAGCAGGGCGCTGACGGCCTTGGGCAGGGCCTCGGTGTCGTCCTGGGCGGCGGCCGTCAGCAGGGCGGCGGCCGTGTCCCGGTCGACGTTCCGCAGGGCCTTGGAGGCGACCGGGTCGCGGGGGGTGCAGCTCTCCCAGTACTGGACCGGCGGCAGCAGCAGCGTGCCTTCGCCGAAGACGCCGGGGGTGCGGTCGGTCTTGGCGACGGAGGTGACGATGCCGTCGGGGTCGACGATCTCCAGCTGCCAGTTGTTGCGGACCACGGCCCGGGCCCTCTCGTCGCCGGGGAAGACGACGAGGGCGGAGGGCGCGCCGGTGCCGGCGGGCAGGGTGACGCTGTGTCCGGCGAGGTCCTCGGCACGCAGGGCGCCGCCGGGCAGCTCCACGACGCGCAGTCCGACGAGGCCGCCGACGGGCGCGCAGGCGGGGGCGGGGCCGGTCGTCGGCGCGGGCAGGAGCCGGCCGGTGAGCAACGTGCTGCCCTCGGGGGCGTCGCGCAGCGCGTCGGCGAGGAAGGCGGGCCGGCTCATGCGTCCCAGGTCGCCCGTGGCCGGGTCGTACTCGTACCAGCCGTGCGTCTGCGGGTCGTCGGAGCCGGCGTGCCACACCCAGTGCGAGGATCCGTCGAAGAGGAGCGGCCGGTCCTCGGGCACCGTGGTGTCCCCGGCGTGCAGGACGCCGGCGCCGGTGGTCCGGCCGCCGCCGGGCAGGGGCAGGGCGTGCGGCAGGGCGCCGCGGTACCAGTCCATCTCGGTGCTGCGGGTCCGCTCGGTCCCCTGGAGGTGGTGGAGGTGGTCGGCGCGGGTGTGCCAGTAGCCGCGCAGGCCGTCCCGTCGGGTGCGCCAGTAGACCAGGAGTTCGCCGTCGACGAGGTGGAAGCCCGGGTCGCCGAGGGCGTCGTTCGCCGGGATGCGCAGGTCGTGGGTGAGGAGGGTGCCGTCGGGGCCGATGACGCGGGCCTGTGCGGCGCCTGCGACGACGAGGTGGGGCCAGGCGTCCGCCACCAGGATGTCCTCGACGTTCGCCTTGGGCACGAGGGCGGCGGTCGCCTCCTCCCAGGCGGGCCAGCCGAGTTCGTCGAAGAGGCCGGCTCGCAGGGTGCGTACGACGACGGGCGCGAGGTCGGTGGTGACGGCGGCGCGCACGTCCTCCTCGGCCAGCGCCAGCGCCGCGGCCGGGAGCCACTTGAGCCGGCTCAGCGCGTCGGGCAGCTGGGGCAGGCCGACGGCGGTGAAGTTCCGGGCGACCGAGCGCACCCACTCGGCGAGCAGGGGGCGTCCGCCGGGCGACGCGGCGAGCAGGCGGCACGTACGGACTCCGTCCTCGTTGTTCCCGAGGCGGTCGGCGCCGCGGTGGAACGCGGCGTGGAACCGGGAGTCGGCGGACAGCGCCAGCAGGTCCCGCTGCCCGTCCCCCAGGGACCAGTGCGACAGCGGCAGGCTCGCCCTGTCGTCGGGGGCGGCGACGGGGATGTCCAGGGACAGCAACAGGTCGATCAGGTCGATGTCGTGGCTGACCTTCAGCTCCTTGCCGTCGGCCAGCAGTTGTGCGCGCAGCGGGTCGGCGATCCGTTCCACCAGGGCGTAGAGCGCGGGCAGACGGCCGGGGCCTCTCCAGTGCGTCGTCTGCTGGTGGAAGGCCAGCAAGCGTTCCGCCCAGCCCGCGGTGCCGTCGTCGGGCCGCTGGTCCTCGGGCAGCGACGTGTCCCACAGGCCGGCCGTGGCGCCGGAATCCTCCAGCAAGCGCAGCCAGATCTCGAGCAGTTCGCTGTCGCGCTTGGCGGGCAGCAGGTTCAGCAGGGTGCCGCGGACCCGCGGTTCGCGGGTGGCGAGGGCCGCCAGGGCCGTGCGGTGTTCTCTCCACCAGCCGGCCGGGGCCGACAGGGTGGCCTGGTGGCCGAGCAGTTCGGCCAGGTAGTCCTGTTCGGCCCGGTCCGCGTCCCGGTCGGCGGCGAGGGCCAGCTTGCGCAGGCTCTTGGCCATCTGGGTGGAGGGCGGCATGCCGCCGGCGGTCCGGCGCAGGCACAGGCGGGTGAAGCGCCGCAGCGCCTCGTCGGCCGGGAGCCGGGCGGCGAGTTCCTTGGCGTGGCCGGTGAGCACCGTCACCGGGAGCGCGCCCGCCAGCGCGAACTCCAGGAAGACGGCGTCCAGTCGCTCCTCGTCGACGGGCAGTCCGTGCTGCGCCTCCGCCTTGCGGGCCCGTGTGAACATCTGCGCCGCGTAGGAGCTGTTCTCCTCGGCGAGGAAGACACGTCCGACCTGTTCGTAGAAGACCGGCAGGAAGTGCGGTACGGATGCCGCGAGCTGCTCGCCCAGTTGCAGGCAGGCGTCCAGGGCCGCCTTGGGGCGCGACCGGGCCTGCCGGGCCGCGCGCTCGAGGTCCGGTACGACGGCGAGGGCGTGGTGTCCGTCCTCCGGGTGGTGCACCAGCACCCACTCGGGAAAGCCCAGCGACTGGCGCAGCCCCAGTCCCACGACGACCGGTTCCCGGTCCTGTTCCAGGCCGAGGTACTCGGCGGCGAGGTCCTCCGCGGCGCCCAGTTCACCGGCCACCAGCCGCACCACCACCCGGTCGTCGAGCCCGGGGTGGCGGTACGTCCGGGCGGTCAGCGGCACGGCCCGCTCTCCGGCGCCCCGCGTGTCCGGCGGGAGCACCGCGCCCGCCGTGAGTGCCTCCTCGTACTCCATCTGCGTTCCCCCGCTCACGCGCTCTTGCCTTCCTCGATCACACGGCCGGCGTACAGCGCAGCGGCCATCCGCATCCCCTCCGACCACGCCACCGGGCCCACCTCCGGCAGCGGCAGGGCACGGCCGTCCCCGTCCCGCCAGGTCAGGGCGCCGGTGGACACCGCGTCCTCCCAGTAGGGCTCTCCGATCCACACGGACGCCTCGATCGTGGAGCCCGCGTCCCGGACCCGGGCGGTGGCGTAGCCGCCGCTGACGCGGTAGCCGAGCGACGTGGCGCGGGCGGCCAGGGCGAACCGGGAGCGGTAGGAGCCGCCGGAGAAGTCGCCCACCTGGGTGGCCTTCGGGTCGAGGCCGGCGGGCCGGCGCCAGACGGCTCGGTGGATCTGCTCGACGCGCTGGACGATGCCCAGTTCGGCCGCGAACTCCCGGAGGTCGTCGAGGTCGGGCAGGGTGACGGGATGCGGCAGGGTGACGGTGGCCGCGGACAGCCGGACGGTCTCCCCGTCCAGGTCGACCACCTTCAGCTCACCGGACTCGGTCACCCCGCGCAGGAACCCGGCCTCGTCCGGGTCGTCGCCGGTCACCACCAGGTCGCGCAGCGCCGACTGCCAGGCCTCGTCCGGCCACACCCGGGCCAGCAGGCCCGTGGGCACCGGCAGGGACGACACCATCCAGCCGTCGACCTGCGCCACGCACTGCGCGGCGTGCCGGTCCAGCCATTCGGCGAACCGTCGCAGCCGGTCCACCTCCGGGTGGTCCTTCAGCGCGCGCGGCAGGGACTTGAGCTGCCGTCCGGCCGCCCTCCCCTGTGTGGCGCGCGCCGCCACCCGTCCCTCCACCAGGGCGACCTCATACCCGTCACCCGCCGACAGCCAACCCACGAGCCCCCACCTTCGGACCAAGACATCACGAAGAAAGCACAGTTCACCGGGGTGATCCCGGCGCCAGTGCGACGATGGGGAGAACGTTAGGGGCGACCACTGACAATCGGACACCGGGTACCCGCCCGGCGGCCCGCTCCCGAGGGACCATTCTGGGCGCAAGCCTCCCACATGTGCCGGGCGAATGCCCGGGGAAGGCCCGGTGCCCGAGCACTTCGGCGGGCCCGCTGAGCGCCGAAGTCGCTCTTCCCCAGTCGAAACTGAGGGTTCATCGGTCGCTGGGAGTAGGCCCTGCGCCCCAGGCGCGCTCCGCGCCCGCTGGCTAGGGTCGGTCCTCATGGAGACCACGGGAATCGTTCACCGGCAGACGGCGGAGCGTGTGCGCGACACTCTGGAACGGCTCGCCACCGAGCGGGACGTATGGGTGTCGACGGCTCACCCCGATCATGGGCCGCACCAGGTGCCGCTGTGGTTCTCGTGGGACGGGCGGGCGGTGTGGATGAGCACCGGCGCCACTTCCGTGACTGCGCGGAACGTCCGCACAGAGCCGCGGGTGCGGTTGGCGCTGCCGGACACCTCCGACGTGGTGCTCCTCCAGGGTGAGGCGGAGTGCTTCCCGGACCAGGAGGTGCCCGGAGGAGCAGCGGAGGCGTTCGCCGGCAAGTTCGGGTGGGATCCACGCGTGGAAGAGGGTTCCTTCGTGTACGTACGCGTGGTCCCGAGGACGGTGCGCGCATGGCGCGGCGAGCCCGAGCTACGCGGAAGAGTCATCATGCGCGACGGAATGTGGCTGGCATAGCCCGTTTGTCGCTGTCCACGCGGTGCGACCAGGTCCGCCCGCCGCATGTCCGGGGCCTGAGCATGGCGCGACGGTGAGATCAGGTCCCCGCGCCACCGCGCGGCGGGGAGACGGAACCCGCCGGGGGGTGCCCGGCGGGTCCGGAACGGGGCGTCAGGCCGGGATCGGGATCAGTACGTCACCTCGCCGTTTCCGCCGTCGAAGACGATGTCGGAGCAGGAGTAGAAGTTCTCCTGGCTGTCCGAGCGGATCCAGTGGATGAACAGCTCATGCTGGCCGGTCTTGCCGCTCGGCAGCGTGAGGTCCCAGTAGTAGTGGCCTCCGTCCGAGCCGGGACTGCCGGACTGCGGCGGGTTGGTGACGGACTTGATGAGGGTGAGGTCGTCCCAGGCCAGGAGCTTGGTCGGGGACCAGCCGTCGTTGGTGATGTAGACGTTGAACGTGCCCGGATGGGCCGCCCAGTTGCTGTACTGCACCTGGATGGTCGAGCCCGCGGTCAGGTGCGTCTTGGGCCAGTCGGTGCGGGCCGCGTTGTACGAGGAGAAGTTGAACGGACCGGTGTGGCCGCCGCTGCAGATCTCCCCGTCCGGGATGAAGCCCTTGGTCCGCCCGCCGCCGTTGGACTCCAGGACGGCGAACCAGTTGTACAGCGGCGTGGTGCCGGTCGCCTTGACCGCGTCGGCGCAGGCCGGGTTGGCCGGCATCTGGGTGCTGCTGTGGGCGACCAGGTCCTTGTAGCACAGGTAGGTGCGCGAGCCCGGCACCATGGCGACGCCATGGGCCGACGCGGGGGACGGCAGCAGGCTCAGGACGAGAGCGAGCAGCGCCGCTCCCAGCAGACTGAGCGCGCGGAAGGCGGGCATCGGGGAGCTGTGCCGCCCGGTGCGTGGAATCTTCATGTGGGGGGTCTCCTCTGAGGTCATCCGACCGCGGGCGGGGACGACAGGCATCCGGCAAGCGCCGGTCAGGCACCGGTCGGACATCACACCGGTGCCCTCCGGCAGGGCCGGAAGCGGACCGTCCGCGGGTGGTGCGACCGTGCGTGGCAGGCTCCCTCGGCACGCGCACAGCGGTCTGGGGGCCGACCGGAGCTGCACACTGGGAGCGCTCCCACATACCGGTATAGCGCTGACTCGTGGTGCCGTAAACGCCCTGTGCGGACATTCCTGCACGGGGGGTGACCAGGTCCGGCTCCGACCGCATTATTGGCATGAACCCGACCGGCGGGGCGCGGGGACCGCGAGGCCGGGCCAGTCGACGTGCCGGTCATCGGGTCCGGCATCAGGGAGGTCACCGTGATCACCGCCCCTCTCGCACGAGGCACCGGCCGGCGATTACTCATCACGGCGGTGTTCGCCGTACTGCTGCTCGCCTCGTCGTTCCTCTGCGGCCTGTCGTCCCCGTCCGCCGCCGCGCCGACGTCCGACGCGTCGGCCGGCCGCGCCGGCGCCGCGGACTTGTCGGACTACACCGGCAACGCCACGCACTTCGACGGTCTCGGATCGCCGTACGGCGGGTGCGGGGTACCGCAGGCGGATCTGGAGTCACAGAACTTCGTGGCGCTCAACGTGTGGAACACACCGGGCGACTACACCGGGCAGCCCACCCCGCGTCCCGTCCCGTCCAGCGGCGCCGGCAAGATGGGGCTGTTCGACAACGGCCACAACTGCGGCCGCTGGGTGCGGGTGACGATCGGCGACTACTGCACCGGCACCAACGACGGCGCGGCGGGCCAGGCGTTCTGCCGGAACGGGAACTGGACGTCGGACAAGTACAACGGCGCGACCCTGGACATGCTGGTCGCCGACAGCTGCGGTGACACCAACGCCTGGTGCCGGGACGACCCGTATCACCTGGACCTGGCCACCAACTCGCTGAACGCCTTCCAACTCAACGGCCAGGCGGTGGCGGACATGTACCCCGACAGCTGGAACAACCGGCACATCTCCTGGTCGTTCATCCCGGCGCCCGGCTACTCCGGCGACATCTCGATCGGCTTCGTCCAGAACGCGGCGACATGGTGGCCCACCATCGACGTCACGCACCTGCCCAACGGCATCCACGGCGTGGAGTACAACGACGGCAGCGCGTGGGTGTCGGCCGACATGGTCAGCGACCTGGGACAGCAGTACACGATCGGCCCGAACTCCTCGGGCGGATCGAGCTACACCATCCGGGTCCGTGACGTGGACGGCAACCTCGTCCAGGACGGCCGGACGTACACCTTCGCCATGCCGGGCTCCTGCTCCTCGGGATGCACCCGGCCGTACACCGGCGTCAGCTACACCACCGGCGGGAGCGGCAGCGGGTCGCCGGAGGCGCCGGCGAACCTCACGGTGACCGGCACCACCAGCAGCAGCGTCTCACTGTCCTGGAGCGCCTCGTCCGGTGCCGCCGGTTACTACGTCTACCGCGACGGGCAGCAGGTGGGCAGCACCGCCGGCACGTCCTTCACCGACAGCGGCCTGTCCGCCTCGACCTCGTACACCTACACGGTCAAGGCCCACGACAGCTCGGGAGGCACATCGGCCGCCTCGGGCAGCGTCTCGGCGACCACCCAGAGCTCGGGGAGCGGTTCGGGCTCCGGCTGCACCGCCACCACCAAACTGGTCAACTCCTGGTCCGGTGGCTTCACCGCCGAGGTGACGGTCACCAACACCGGCACCTCCACCAGCAGCGGTTGGCAGGTCGGCTGGACCTGGCCCGGCGCCCAGAAGGTGACGACCGCCTGGAGCACCAAGCTGACGCAGTCGGGTTCCTCGGTCACGGCCTCGAACGTCGACTACAACAGCGCCATCGCGCCTGCCGGCAGCACGACGTTCGGCTTCAACGCCGACGGAGACTCCTCCGGCCTGCCCGGCAACGCGGTCTGCACACTCAGCTGACCGGCGCGATCCCAGGAAGGGGCGGGCGCGTGAGACCGCGCGCCCGCCCCGTGACCTGCCCGGGCACCCGCACGGTGGGACGGCGAGCGGCCGGACGCCGCATTCAGCCACGCCGCATTCAGCCACGGCCAGGAGCCGCCTCGGGAGGGCGGAGCCGCCGTGGCCGGGGCGCCGGTCGCGGGCCGGTGCTCCGACTGCGGACCGTGGTCTTCACGCGGCGGTGCCGTCGGCGTCCATGGTCATGCGGGCGATGTGGAGCGCCAGGTAGGAGACCTCGTCCTCGGTCAGGCGTTCCCCCAGGCGCAGCTCGACGATGGTGGCGAGCTGCTGGGCGGTGTGGGTGGCGACGGGGTAGTGCCGGCGGATGCCTTCGCCGAGGGCGACTTCCTGGCCTTTGAGCTGGCGGTGCTGCTGGATGCGGACGAAGAGATAGCGGACGTGGGTGATGAAGCGGGCCGCGCTCATGGAGTCGTGGGAGACGTCCAGTCCGTAACGTTCCCGTACGACGGCGAGCATCTGCTGGATGACGCCGGTCATCGTGTAGGTGAAGGACAGGTCACCGGAGACGAAGCCGGCGTTGACCAGGTGCAGGGCGAGGGCGGTCGCCTCGGAGGCCTCCAGTTTCGGGTGGATGTGCTTGTTGATGGCCTGCAGCAGGAGCCGGGCCTGGGCGTACTCGGTGGCGTACAGGGTCTGGACCTCGGCACGCAGCGGGTAGTCGATGGTGATGCCGCGGGCGGCGCGGTCCAGGGCTCCGGCGACGTGGTCGGCGAGCGCGATGGCGAGGGTGGGCCGGGTGGAGTCGGGCTTCTCGATGCCGGTCTCGCTCAGGGCGCTCACGACGGCCTGCAGGACGTCCTGGCTGATGAGGGCGAGGGCCTCGGCGAGGTGGTCGGGGTCACGGCCGTCGACGGGGACGAAGACGCGCTCGATCAGCGCGGGGTCCACGCGTTTGCCCGGGCGGGAGCTGAAGCCGATGGCGCGCCCGGTGAGGATCACCTCCTGGCCGTTCTCCTCGCGCGCGAGGACCACGTTGTTGTTCAGGACCCGCAGCGCCTTCACCGCCGGTCCTCCTTTCTTGTCCGTGCCCGTCCTCCGTCCGGCCCCCATCCTGCCCAAGACGGCGCGGCGCGTGCACCTGTCACGTGTGGTGACGGGCGCACGCGCCGGATGGGTGGCGGGTGTCAGCGCCGCACGGTCACCACAGGGGTGCCGGGGGTGACGTCGTGCCCGGTGTGGGGCTCGACGGAGGCGAGGTCCGCGGTGTTGATGATGGTCATGAGCGTGACGGTCGGGTGCTCGGCGGCGCGTACGGCGTCCAGGTCGACCTCGGCGAGGAGGTCACCGACGGTGACCTTCTGGCCGGGCTTGACGCGGACGTCGAAGCCTTCCCCGTTCATCTGGACGGTGTCGATGCCGATGTGGATGAGGATCTCGATGCCGTCCGCGGTGCGGATGCCGAAGGCGTGGCCGGTGGCGGCGACGGTGACCAGCTCGCCGTCGACGGGGGCGACGATGTGGCCGTCGGCCGGCTCGATGCCCACGCCCTCGCCGAGCGCACGGGACGCGAAGACCGGATCACCGACCTCGTCGAGGGCGACGACACGGCCCGCGACGGGCGCCGCGACCTCGATGCCCTTGCCCGCGGTCGGGCCGTCGACAGCGCCGGCGGCGGCGGCGACCGCGGTCGCGGAGTCGGCGGCAGCGGCGGGCGCGGCAGCGGCCGCGGAGCCGGCGGCAGCGTCCGGGACGGTGGCGCCGACGGTGACGAGTTCGCGCTGGTCGGCCGCCGCTGCCTCACCGTCGGTGGCGGCAACCGCGGTCTCCGCGCGGGCGGCGGCCTCGGCGGCGTCGCGCTCGGCGTTGGCCTGGGCGCGCTCCTCGGGGGTGCGGTAGTCGGAGACGTAGACGAGGACCATGGCGGTGACGAAGGCCGCGCTGATCGCGATGAGGTAGACGGCCGCCGGGGAGAAGACCGGGATGGTCAGCAGGGAGGTGAAGGCGAAGACCTTGGTGTCCACGCCGCCCAGCACGCCCACGATCACACCGCCGACGGCGCAGCCGACCAGCATGCGGGGGTAGATCCGCTTGAAGCGCAGGTGGATACCGTAGAGGGAGGGCTCGGAGATGCCGCCGAACAGGCCCGCGGCCAGCGCGCCGACCGCGGTCTGCCGCATGGTCGGCTCACGGTGACGGATGGAGAGCAGCAGCACACCGGCGGTCGCGCCGAAGCAGGCGAAGTTCCACGCACCCATCGGGCCCTGGATGAAGTCGTAGCCGATGGTGTTGATGTTCTGCAGCATGAGCGCGTTCAGCGGCCAGTGCAGGCCCAGCGGCACCAGGAACGGGTACAGCAGCGGGATGATGATCGCGAAGACGATCGGGGCGTTGCTGTTCAGCCAGGCCAGGCCCGAGCCGATGCCGTTGCCGGCCCAGACGCCCAGCGGGCCGATGAGGAACGCGGTCACCGGGATCATGATCAGCATGCTGAAGAACGGCACGAACACCAGTTGCAGGTTCTCCGGGAAGATCCGCTGCAGACGCTTGTAGACCAGCGCGAGCAGGGCGACCATCAGCAGCGGCACGAACACCTGGCCGCCGTAGTCGTTGAGCTGCATCGGCAGCCCGAACACGTGCGCCACGGACTCGCTGGTCCCCAGCGTCTTGTTGGTGGTGGTGGTGACGCCCGGGACCTTCGAGCCGATCATGCCGGTGAAGTTCGGCGTCATCACGGCGGCCATCACCGTCGCGCCCACCCATGGGTCGATCTTCAGCTTCTTCGCCGCGTTGTAGGCGACCATGATGGGCAGGAAGTACAGCACCGACCGCCACATCGCGTCGACGAACACCCAGCTCGCGGACTTGTCCGCGGCCCGGAAATCGACCGCGCCCACCGCGTCCAGGACGGAGGCGATCGCGATGATCAGGGAGGCGCCCAGCAGCACGCCCAGCAGCGGGCGGAACGAGTCGGACAGGTACTCGAAGAAGTTGTCCAGCCATGCGAACCGGCCGCGGCCCTTCGCGCGGATAGCGGCCTTCACTTCCGCGTCCGACTGCGGGCGCGCGCCGGCCTTGCTCATCGCGGGCAGGTTCACGATGTTCGCGTAGACGCCGGCGACGGCTCCGCCGATCACGATCTGGAAGCGGTCGCCGGACTGCGGCACGGTGCCCATCACGCCGTCGAGGGCGTCGAGGGCGGCCTGGTCGACCTTCGTGCCGTCATGAAGCTGGAAACGCAGCCGCGTCGCGCAGTGCGTGAGGCTCTCGACATTCTCCGGTCCGCCCACACCGCGGAGGATCTCCTCCGCCAGTGCGGCCCCGGCAACGGGTGTAGTCATGATGCGTCCCTGCATCCCTGTTTTCTCGCCGTCCTGCTTCGGTCCACGACCTCTCACACCAGGATTCAGGCAACAAAAAAGGCCCAGGTCACGCCAACGGCGTAACCCAGGCCTTGCCTTCCCTCAAACAGATGCCGACCGTGGCACCGCACACCGCGATGACGACGACAACCTCAGGAAGTAACAATCCTGTGATCAAGATCGATCGACCTCACCCTAGCACCCGGCGCACCGGCCCCTCGATACGAGCGTTCTGTAATCTCCGACACACCACTGCGCCCCCAGGGGGAGGGCATCTGATGCCGCCGGGGACGGAGCCCCGCTGCACGGGCTGGTTGCTTCGCCTGTGGACCTTCGGTGGACTCGGTCTGGCTCCGGAGTCGTGGAAGAGGCCGCCGCCGCGGAGCCGAGAAGAGGCGACGAGGGCAGGATTCGAACCTGCGTCCACCCGGGATCAGAGCCGGGCGCTCCTCCGCAGAGCTTCCTCGTCGCCGTTGTGATCATTGCCGGGGCCGCGGCGCGGGTCAACTGATTTGCAGCCCCGGCTCGGCGAGTTCCGTGCCTGCGGTCACAACCACTCCTGTGCAGCGGCACGCTTGTCCTTGCCGGAAAAGACCCCTGCCGACCGGAGCGCGCCGGCCATGAGCGGGTCCGCCACGGCGACTCCGTGCACCAGCTCGGGCGTGCGCCGGAAAGGGACGGCTTCAGCTGTCGGTCTGGGGGCGGTCCAGGCTCCGGCCACCGGGTCCACCCGATGCCGGGCGCAGGCTGCTTCGACGAGTGAGCGCGGGCATTCCTTCTCGCCCCGGAGGACTTCCCAGGGCAGAGGAAGCTCCGCCCACACGTAGGTGTCCGGGTGCAGTCCGCCGCCGCTCATGCGGTGCCAGTACGCGACGTCGGCTGCCATGAGGCGGGGGACCTTGCCAGGGCAGACACGGTCCAGGATCTCGTGCCGGCCCAGTTCCTCGAGCAGCGCGAACCAGTGTGCCCGGGCTGTGTTCCATGCCTGCGCGGCCTGGTTCCACGTCGACGAGTCGTCGCCGCGGCGCACGATCATCGTGTCGCGTTCCAGCGGGTGCCGGTTCCAGGCGTCTTCCAGCAGGTCGGCGACCTGGCGCAGGAATCGGTTCCACCGAACCAGCAGTTGTGTGAGGTCCTCTTCGGGCGTACGGGCCAGCACTTCGGCCGTCGGGTGCACATACGCGACCGCGTGCCAGCAGGTCCGCTCGGGAGCGTCCCGCAGGCGCTGGAACAAGGCCTTCGCGACCTCGTCGTAGACCTGGCGTTGCCGGCCGTTGGTGAAGACGCTGCGCATGTAGCCGCGCGCCGTCATGTATGCGATGAAGGCTGCCGAGTCCACGTCGGCGGCGAACAGCTCGTACGGCAGGGCGTGGGCGAGCGCGCCCTTGCCGGTCATCGTCACTTCGCGCCGCTGTTGCTCGTGGATGAGTCGGGCCAGCTTGGCTTCCATCCGGCGCAGCAGCCGGAAGCGCTTGTTGTACTGGCGCTTCGAGATCGCGCCGAGGCCCGCCGCCGTGCGTTCGACCCGGTTGAGGCGGTCCGTGCCGAAGTCGTTCTGCCCGTACGACCGGCCGATCTCCTCGCCCGCACGCCGGATCACCGCCTCGATCCGGGCGGGGTCGTCGCCGGCACTGCCCGGCAGTTCCGGCACGCAGGTGAACAGGTCCGCCGCTCGGGCGAGTTGGCGTTGCGCGCCGACGGGACGCGCGAACTCTTCCAGCATGGAGGTGTAGCCGTGCCAGAGGTTGCGCAGCGAGTGCTCGGCAGCGTTGGCGAGTGCCGCCTCGGTCGCCGCGTCGAGGGCGGTGCCCTGTGCGGCGTGGAGGTCCTGGATGAGCCGGGCCACATCCTCAGGACGCTTGCGCAGTGTCAGTGATGCGTGCAGTTCACGGAGCAGTTGTTCGACCACGGGCGACGGCATGAGCGTCACCTTGTCATCACCCCGGCCAGGGCTCCACTGGTTATCCGTCTGCGCAGCCACACCGCGCGTTCGAAACAGCCCGCTCGTGCTTGCCCGTGCCGCGCCCCTGGAGCGCAGCGCACTCGTTCCGTTGCTGTTCCGAGGAATTCGACAGCTACGGAACGAGTGCGCTGCGCTCCAGGGGCGCTCAGAGCCCTTGTACAGGTCGGACACGCCGCCATGACGGTTACCGCGGTCGTGGCCCTACTGCGGGATGTCAGGAGTTCGGTACGCGTCTCACCGTGGTGGTACCCGAGCCGACCGGTCCGATGCGCAGCACGGTCCCTGAGAGGTCACTCGCCGATGTCACGTTCACGGCCCCGCCGCCCCCGGAGGGCGCGGCGGTGATCTGATACGTGTCGGGGTCACCGTTTCCGATTTCCACCTCGATCACGGCCCGGGAGTTCGGCGGCAGCGTCACCTTCGTCTCATGGGCGGTGTCGTCGCGGTGGACGGAGACCGAGACGGGGCCCCGGATGGACGGCACCGTTCCCTGGACATCGGTCAGGGCGCCGGTCCTGGGCCGGATCAGGAACTCCTCCGCCCCCGGCTCGCTGACCCGGACGCCGAGCACATGCCGGGCGACCACGTTGGCGGGTGCGGAAGCCCAGGCGTGGGAGAAGGTCATGTTGGACTTCAGCGCGGGGTCCCAGGCCTCGGTGACGATGGTGGCCTTCAGGTCATCGAGCATGTGCAGCCAGGAGTTGGTGGCCGTGGACGTCAGGAGCTTGATGGCCGCGTCGGAGCGGCCCAGCGTGAAGAGTGCGTCGAGCAGGAACTGAGCGCCGTAGACGCTGACTTTCATCCCGCCGGCGGCCAGTGTGTCCCCCAGCCTTTTCCGCACCTCGTCGGGAAGGGAGTCGGCGACGCCGAGCGCGGCGGGAAAGGCGGTGGCGTGCTGTGCGCTGTGGGTGGTTCCGGCGCCGTCGAGGAAACGGCCGGCCGTCGCATCGAGCAGGGTGCTTCGCATGGCTGCGGCAAGCGCGTCGGCGCGCTGACGCAGCAGTTGGGCGTCGTCCGTCTTCCGGAGAGCCGTGGCGATCTTGGCGAGGGCGTCGAAGGCCGCGTACTGGAAGGCGTTCACGACCGTGTTGACGCTGGTGAAGACGTACCCGTCGCGGCTCGCCGTCGGCCAGTCGACGAGATCGCCGAGGTCCTGGCTGCTGGAGCCGGGCGCTTTGTGCACCAGGCCGTCCGTGCCCAGGTAGGCGGTGAGGTTCTTCGCGGTGAGGAGATCGTAGTCCTTGGTGAGCTGCCGGTCGTCGCCGGTGACGAGGTAGTCCTCCCACGCGGATATCGCGCACATGAGGCGGTACTCGGTCGGCCAGGTGCCTTTGCGTACCAGGTAGTCGTTGGACCAGCGGGCCAGCGCGTAGGAGCGCTGGACTCCGTATTCGGAGAGCTGGTTGATCAGCGCGTCGCCCTCGTAGGGACCGCGTTCCCGGGTCGGTGTGTCCACGTAGAGGTCGCCGCGGGTGGCCTCGATGGAGTAGCGGCACAGGTCCCAGACGCGGTCGAGTTCGGGGTCGGAGCTGCTGAAGGAGGAGTGCGCGTTCTCCCAGTCCGCTTTCCAGGCCCGTCCGGTCACGACGGCCTGTGACAGGTCGAGTGTGGTGCGCAGTTCGGCCCAGCGGAAGGCGCGGTATCCCCAGTGCTCGAAGTGCTGGGCGCCGTCTCGCAGGGTCCAGACCTCGCGGTAGGTGTTGCCGGCGCGCAGCTGATGTCTGACGGAGCCGTCGGAGTTCAGCTCTTCGCCCAGGCGCACCTCGACCGTGTCTCCCTGGGTGCCCGCCACCCGCAGTGACAGGCCTCCGACGATCTCCCTGCCGAGGTCCACCAGCCAGCGCCCTTCGGCCGTTTTGGTGATGGATGCCGGCGCCACGTCGTGAAGCCCGACGGGCTCGATCCGCGCGGGTACGAGTTCGTCGACAGCGTCGCGGGACGCCGGCGTTTCCCATGCACTGTCGTCGAAGCCCGGCTCGGTCCAGCCGACCGGTTCCTGGCGCAGGTCCCAGTACTCCTGTGGGGCGGTGTAGTAGCCGCTGCCCGCGTTGCCCTTCGGGGGCAGCATGCCCGCGTGCCGGCGGGCCTTCCATCCGCTGCCGGAGCTGATGGTCGCGCGGGATCCGTCAGCGTAGGTGATCTCCAGTTGGGCCAGGAACTTCTGGGACGAGGTGGTGTTGCAGAGCGCGGCCAGGGCGTTGGCCTCGCCGGAGCGGACGGTGTCGGTGATGTCGAATACGTGATAGGCGACTCCGGTGCCCGAGCGCGCCGATGCGTAGCCCACCAGGTGTCCGTTGCTCCACACCTTGGCGGCGTACTGCCGGGCCGGAGTGGGTGAGGCGGCGGCGACGTAGAGGATCGCGGCCGCGACCTTCTTCGCGCCCGGCTGGTACTCGTTCCGCAGCAGAGCCCAGGTGTCGTCGTCGCTGTAGGAGGAGAGAGAGGAGGCTCCGGCGGGGAAGGTGAGCACCCCGTTCGCGACGGTGCCGGCGGTGAAGGTGCCCTTGTCGGACGTGAAGTCGTCGTCGAGCAGAACGACGCCGTCCGCGGCGGTGAAGGTGACCCGGTCGTAGACCTGGGACTCGGTGGAGCCGTTGCGCAGTCCGATGTTGCCGCCCGTGTGCCGGGTGTCGGTGGTGGTGTCGACGACGGTACCGTTCACGGAGGTGGTGAAGGTGGAGCCGGCCATGGTGACGGCCAGGTCCAGCCACTCCCCCGTGGCCACGGCGAAGGGCAGTTGGACCTCGGCGAGCACGGTGTAGGTCCCGTTCACGCGGATGTGCTTGCGCAGTACGCCGGGGCTTCCGGCCCGCAGCTGCCACAGGTAGTTGTCATTGACGCTCGCGGCACGGAACCACAGGCCGGCGGCCACGGCCGTGATCTTGAGCCGGGTGGTGAACGTGCCGTCCGTGAGGGTCTTGCCGGCGGGGGCCCATATGGGCTCGGCCTCCCACTCGTTCTCCACCGACGTGGCGAGCAGCGCCGGTTGTGACCATGCGGACCGCTTCTTCCCCCAACTGCTCACCCGCCACCAGTAAGCGGTACGGGGCTTGAGCGGCGGCCCGCCGTAGGGGACGGCGGTGGAATCGGCGGACGTGACCCTGCCCGAGTCCCACACCAAGCGGTCGCAGTCGAAGCCGTCAGGCGTGGCGGCCAGTTGAAGCTGGTAGGCGCGTTGCACGGTCCCAGCACCGAAGTCGGGCATCTGCCAGCTGAAACGCAGGTCCCGTCCGGCACTCGCACCGAGCCCCTGGGGCAGCAGGTCAGCCAGCATGCCGGTGGGTACGGGCAATGCGGCGTTCCCAACAGCGCCCGGGGCGGCGACGGCCGGCCAGGGCCGGGTCAGGGCGACCGAAGCGGCTGCGACACCGCCCAGCTGAAGAAGTCTCCGGCGCGACAGATCTGGAGCCATGGCGCTCTCGCAGTTCATGAAAGGTTTCAATTGGATTGCCGGGAGCCTAGGGCCGCACATTCAGCCAGTCAATAAGCGGGAAAGAAAAGGCGGATGCAGATAATTGAAACGTTCAATTCGCTGTTGGCGCGCGGGACGCGGTCGTTGGCCGGGCGAGCGGCCCGGTCGCCCCGTGCAGCACCTCACCGGCTCGGGTCCCGGCCTCCGCCGTCACGACGCGCGGCGGCTCCGGCGGTCGGGCTCGTCGGAGTCGCCGCGCACCCACCGCGACCGTGCCTGCCTACCGCTCGCTTCGCGGGGTGAAGTACGCCTGGGCGGCGTTCTGCTGGGCGAGGGCCTCATGCCGGCCGGTCCATCCGGGGGTCCGCGACAGCGCCTCGAACTCGCGTTGCAGCGTGGTGGCGGAGGTGGTGCGGGTGTCGGTGCTGATGGTGACCGGCAGCCCGGCTGCCAGCAGTCGGAAGGCGGGGTGACCGGCGAGGCTGGGCACGGCGCCGGTCTGCACATTACTGGTCGGGCACATCTCCAGGGCGATCCTGTCGGTTCGCAGCCGGTTCAGCAGCGCGGTGTCGGACGTGCACCGCACACCGTGGCCGATGCGGCGAGCGCCCAGGACGTCGATCGCCTCCCACACGCTCTCGGGACCCGCGGCCTCTCCGGCGTGCACCGTGCACGGCAGGCCGGCACTCCGGGCGAGGTCGAACGCGGCCCGATGGGGCTCGGCAGTGTACAGGGTCTCGTCGCCGGCCAGGTCGAGCCCGGTGACGACGTCCCGGTGCCGCAGCGCGGTCTCGGCGACGGCGAGGCTGTCGTCCGGGCTCTGGTGGCGCAGGCAGCACAGCAGCAGCCCGGTACCGACTCCGGTGGCGGTACGACCCTGGGCCAGTCCTTCGGCCACCGCGCCGACGGCGTCGTCGAGGCTCATGCCGAGGCGTCCGTGCAGTTGCGGAGCGAAGCGTACTTCGCCGTGGACGACGCCATCGGCCTTCCAGTCCTCGACCAGTTCCCGGGCGGTGCGGGTCAGGGCGTCGGGCGTCTGCAGGACCTGCAGGGGCAGGTCGATGTAGGTCAGGAACCTGGTCAGACTGCCGCAGTGGGCCGGGGCCACGACCAGTTCCTCGACCGGCCGGTCGAGGAGGAGGCCCTGTGTGCGGGCGAGGTCGGCGACGGTGCCTGGACGGACGGACCCGTCGAGGTGGCAGTGCAGTTCGTAGCGCGGAATCCGCGGGGTGGCGATGGTCATGGAGTCGGCCCGGCTCAGACGGCGGCGTCCGCGTCGGCGAACGGCGAGCCGTCGGCGACAGGGGTGACCGCATCGCCGCGTGTGGCGACATCGACATGTGTGGCGGCATCGACATGTGTGGCGACGGTGTCGAACAGCAGCTTCTTGAAGCCGGCCTCGTCGACGCGGCGTACCAGGGTGAGGTTGGGGGCGGGAGCGGACACACGTCGGTCGATGACCATCTGGCCGCGGGTGTCTTCGGCGACGGAGATCTCGACGTAGGCCTGCTCCCGCTCGGTGATCAGGTCGGGGTTGAGTGCCACGGCCATGGCGACCGGGTCGGGCAGGTCGTAGCCGGCCAGTCCTGTGACGTCACGGGCCCAGTCGGCCACGGTGCGGTTGATGCGGTGCGCGAACGACGCCATCGCGGTGCCGAGCCGCTCCAGGCGCTGCTGGTCGGCCGGGGTCATGACGGCGTCCTTGCGGGAGACGTCCCAGCCGATCCAGGTGACCTTCTCCGGTGTGGCGGCCTGCGCGACGATCCGGGCGGCCTCGGGGTCGGCCCAGACGTTGAACTCGGCGGTGGGTGAGATGTTGCCGCGCAGGTCGGCGGCGCCGGCCATGCAGTACACGTGCCGGTAGCGGGTGAACAGTTCGGGGTCGCGTACCAGGGCGGCGGCGACGTTGGTGAGCGGGGCGAGTGTGACCAGCGTCAGCTCTCCCGGGTGCGCGCGGGGGTAGGACAGCAGGGCTTCGACGGCGTGCGTGCTCTGGCAGGCGGTGGTCGGATCGGGCAGCCCGATGTCGCCCATGCCGTCCTCGCCGTGCACGTGCTGGGCGCTGGAGAGGGGCCGCGTCATCGGCCGGCTGCAACCGGGATGGACGGGGATGTCGGTGCGGCCGGCGGTCTCGAGGGAGATCAGCGCGTTGCGGGTGCCGGTTTCGACTGGCACGTTGCCCGCCACGGTGGTCACCGCCCTGATGTCGCCCAGTCCACTGGCGGCGGCGAGCAGCAGAGCGACCGCATCGTCGGAGCCGGTGTCGGTGTCGATGATCAAGGGAAGAGCAGGCATGTCCGTAATCCGTTCATGAGTGGGTGTGGGGTGCGGGGGCGGGCGGGTCAGCGGGTCCGCATACGGGCGAGATCGCGCGGGCGGGGCAGGGCGCCCCGGGCGCCGAGCGCGGTGACGGCGAAGGCGCCCGCGTCGACGGCGGTGGCCGCCGCCAGGGTCAGGGGCCGGCCGTGGGCGAGTTCGGCAGCGAGCGTGCCGCAGAAGGTGTCCCCGGCACCGGTCGTGTCGACGACGGTCACGGCAGGGGCGGGGATGTGCACACAGTGCCCCTCCTCGGCCACGAGCGCCCCGTCGCCTCCCAGGGTCACCACCGCGCCGTCGGCCGCCTCCGCGAGGGCCTGGACGGCGGCTCGCGCATCGGCCGTTCCGGTGAGTTGCCGGGCCTCGACTTCGTTGACCACGAGCAGCGGCCTGCGATCCGCCGGCCATGCGGGCAGCGGCCCGGCCGGCGCGGCGTTGTGGACCCACCGCGCACCGGGCGGGAGGCAGACGGCGACGGTCGGCAGGCAGGACGCGGGGACCTCACCGCTGGTGAGGATCACGTCGTTCGCCCGCGGCTGGAGCACGGTGAGCGCGTCGGTGACGTCCTCACTTGAGAGCAGGGCGTTGGCGCCGGCGATCACGGCGATGCTGTTCTCGCCGTCCGGGTCCACCATGACCAGCGCCTGGCCGGTGGGCGCGGACACGTCGATGATCACCGTGTCGACCCCGACCGAGGCACTCCGCAGGTCGGCGAGGGCCTTCAGCCCCTCGGCGTCGCCGCCGACCTTGGCCACCAAGTGGGTCACGACGCCCAGGGCGGCGGCGGCCACGGCCTGGTTGGCCTCCTTGCCTCCGAAAGCCTCCCCGGTGGAGGTCACCAGCACCGTCTCACCCGCGGAGGGAAGGACGGGGCAGCGCAGGAGCCGGTCGATGTTCACCGAGCCGACTGCCAGGACTCGGCCATGTGCGATTTCGTTCACACCCCTTATCTAATCGTTTAGATGAGAGGATGCAAGAGCTATGACGAAGCGAACGGGCAAAACACCCACACTGGCGGACGTGGCTCGCGCGGCCGGAACGTCTACCGCGGTGGTCAGCTACGTGATGAACAACGGACCCCGGCCGGTCGCGGCAGCGACCCGTGAGCGGGTCCTGGCCGCGGCGGCCGAGCTGAACTACCGCCCCAACCGCATCGCCCGGGCCCTGCGCTCCCGCACCACCGGCGTGGTCGGCCTGATCCTCGCCGACGCGTCGAACCCGTACTTCGGGGCACTGGCCCGGCACATCGAGCAGACGCTGGACGAGCACGAGAAGCTGACGCTGATCGGCAACGCCGGCTACTCCGCCTACCGGCAGGAGCATCTGGTCGACCGGTTCCTCGCCGCCCAGGTCGACGGGCTCGTCATCGTCTCCGCCGACGGCGGCACCGATGTCGGCGCGCAGGCGAGGCAGGCCGGTGTGCCCACCGTGTACGTCCACAACCAGCCGGTCGGCGGGCAGGGGCCGGCCGTCACCGCCGACAACGACGCCGCCGTCCGGCAGGCCGTCGACCACCTGCGCGGCCACGGGCACACGCGCATCGCCTTCCTCGCCGGACCGCAGGACGCGGGACCGGTGGGCCGGCGCCGCGCCGTCTGGGAGGAGGCCGTCGCGGGAACGGACGCCCTTCTGCTGCGCTGCGAGTACGCGCGCGCCGCGGCAGCCGCCCTGACCGGGCGCCTGATCGGCGAGGGTGCGATGCCCCACGCGCTGATCACCGCCACCGACGAGCAGGCCATCGGGGTCCTCGCCGCGGCCCGGGCCCACGGGCTGCCCGCCCCCGACCGGCTGGCCGTCATCAGCCTCGACGGCACCCCCGACAGCGCCTACACCGCCCCCGCCCTCACCGTCACCGAGCAGCCCCTGCGCGCCATGGCACAGCATGCCGTCGCCCTGCTCCTGGACAGCGCCTCCCCGCAACTCCCCCCGCCGGCCCCGCTGATCCTGCGCCAGAGCTGCGGCTGCAGTCCTGTTCAGTGACTTCGGCGACTCCCCGACGAGAGTTCACTCGGCACCATTGCCCCCGAAGGTGGGGGCTCTACGAGTTCGCGTTCATGGCAGGAGCCATCGTGACGCTGTACTCCGTTCCCGGGCTGCTTCGTCGCAAGGAGTAGTGGCTGGCGCTGAGCCTGAGCCTCGGAACTGTGGTGGGCGCGGTTTCGGTACTCGTTCTGCAGGGAGGCGCGGGGAGGGAGGGGTGGACCGGCCGGCCAGCGCCTGCCGCCGTTCGAAGCGGGCGGGTCGGCGGCCGTCGCCGGCCTCGCGGGGGCGCTGGACAGGAGCCGGAGCGCGTCAGGCCGCAGCTGCTATCTGTGTCCCCTGTGCGGAATGGAGGCGCCAGCCCGCAGCCGGGTCGAAGGCGAACACGTGGGTGTAGCGGCTGCCGGCGGTGAACGTGGTGCCGTCGGCCTGAGTGAAGTTCATGCTCGTCCTTCCGACGGTGATGCCGATGTCGCCGATGAAGCGCACGACGGCCTCGGCGGGAAAGGGCTGGACGGCCGGAAACGTGACGGCTCCTGACCTCACCAGGCTGAGCAGGTCGAACTTTGTCGCCACCGCTCCGTCGCTGAGGCTCACCAGGAGGAAGTCATCTGTGAGCAGTTCGTCGAGCACGGTGACGTCGCCTGCGACCAGGGCGTCGAAGAAGCGCTGATCCTGGTCGAGCAGGGACTCGCGCGTCCCGGGGTGGTTCGGGGTGGTCATGGCGTCCTTTCCAAGGGTGGAGGAGTTACGGAGACCGAGCGGGCGTCGACCCGCCGGCACGGGTGGTGACGGAAGGGGGCCGTTGCCGACGGTGACGTGACGGCCCGGGCAACCGGGGTTGCGAGGGTGCGGCCGTATGCCCTGTGAGGCGACCGCTCCCCCACGCCCGGATGAGCGTCGTCCGGGCTTCTGGTACGCCGATATTGACAGACGAACAGTGTTCCAGTGACAGTGAGCCGAGTTTACACGGCGTCCTGCCGCTCACAAGCAGGCGGCGCTCTTCCCTTGAGCCCTGGCCTGCTGCCTGACCTGCTGATCTCGGGAGACTGTCAATGACACTCAGACCCTGCGTCCTCGTACACGGTGGCTGGCACGGTGGCTGGCACTGGGAAGACGTGGCCGCGCGACTGCGCGCCGCGGGCGCCGATGTCTACACGCCGACCCTGACGGGCCTGGCGGAGCGGGCGGGCGAGGCGTCCGAACACACCGGCATGTCGGCGCACGTCGCCGACGTCGTCCGCGTCATCGATGAGCACGACCTGCACGACATCGTCCTGGTCGGCCACTCCTACGGGGGGATGGTCATCACCGGCGTAGCGGCCGAGCGGGGCGAGCGGGTGGCCGAGTTGGTGTACCTGGACGCCTTCGTGCCGGAGGCGGGTCAGTCGGTGGGCGACCTTCTGGGGCCCGACTTCGTGGAGAGCGCCCGAGCGGCCGCCGCGGCCTCCGGCTCTCCCCTGCTGATCCCGCCGATGTTCACGGTGGAGGACACCACCGGATGGTCCGGCCCCCGGGCCGCGGCGGTCGCCGAACGGCTGACCGCACACCCCATCGGCACCATGGAGGAACCGGTGCGGGCCCCGGCCGAGTTGAGCGCGCGTCGATCGTTCGTGTACTGCAACGCCCGGCCGCTGGGGATCGTCGAGCCGTACGCGCTGCGTGCCCGCAACTCTCCGGACTGGGACTACTACGAACTGGCCAGCCCGCATGACGCGGTGCGCGTCATGCCGGCCGCGGTTGCCGGGCTGATCGAATCGCTCGCGTCGCGATCGGCGGAGTGATCACGCTTCCTCACGGCGGCAGCACGGGGGTGGCGGTGGCGGCTCGCACGCATGGGCGAGCACATCGTCCACCACCGCCCGCCACCGGACTGCTCCCGCTCGCCGCACCCCCGCACCTCACATCGGCCCGGGTACGCCCGGTGCGAGGGCTTGCCCCCGGTACGCAGAGAGGAGGCGGCGAACGCCGCAGGGCCCCGCCTTCCCGCGGACGACCCGACCCTTCGCGACAGGCCCTGGCTCCCCGAAGCAGGGCCGCCTCGTCGCCGAGGGGGTGGTCCGCGGGCCGGCCGCCCGGCGGCCGCTGCCGAATCCGGCCGTCTCGGCCGCACCGTCGCTGCATCAGGCCGCACCGTCCCGATTGGAGAATCCGCAATGACCCACGCGCCACACCTCCCGCCGACGGGGGACACCACGAGCGGGCCGAGACTGCCCCTGACCAGCTCATGGTGGCCTGCCGAGCCGGCAGCGCCGCTCGCCGACCTCACCGTCGGCGCCGCGCTCCGGGCGGCGGCACACGACCACCCCGACACCGTCGCCCTCGTCGAGGGCCTTCCCGACGCCGCACAGCGGCGACGCTGGACGTACGCGCAACTGCTCGAGCAGGCCGAGACGGTGGCCCGTGCGCTGCTGGCCCGCTTCGAGACGGGTGAGCGGGTGGCCGTGTGGGCCAACAACCTGCCCGAGTGGGTGCTGCTCGAGTACGGAGCCGCGCTGGCCGGGATCACCCTGGTCACCGTCAATCCCGCCCTGCGGGCCGGGGAAGTGCGTCACGTCCTCGGCCACTCCCGCGCGGCCGGTGTTCTCCACATCCCCGAATACCGGGGCTGCGTGCTCTCCGAGATCCTGGCGCAGGTGCGTGCGGAGCTGCCGCACCTGCGCGAGGTCATCTCCCTCGCGGACTGGGACCGGTTCCTGTCCGGGGGCGAGCCGGGGCAGCCGCTTCCCGCCGTCTCCCCGGACGGCGCGGCCCAGTTGCAGTACACCTCGGGCACCACGGGAACTCCCAAGGGGGTGCTGCTGCGTCACCGCGGAGTGGTCAACAACGCCCGCCTCTACGCCGAACGGTGCGGGCTTCCCCCGGGTGGTGTGCAGGTCAGTCCCATGCCGTTGTTCCACACCGCGGGCTGTGTGGTGAGCGTCCTGGGCGCCCTCGCCGTGGGCGGCACGCTCGTGCTCCCGCCCGTGTTCGACCCGGCGCTCGTGCTGAACCTCCTGGAGACGGAGAGCGCTGACACCCTCATCGGTGTCCCCACCATGCTCATCGGTCTGCTCGACCATCCGGACTTCGCCCGCACGGACCTGTCACAGCTGGCCCGCGTGGTCAGCGGCGGAGCCGTGGTGCTGCCGGAACTCGTCCACCGCGTCGAGACGCAGACCGCGGCGGCCGTCAGCGTGCTGTTCGCCCAGACGGAGGCGTCGCCCGTCATCACGGGGACGTCACCGCAGGACAGCGCCCAGGACCGCGCGGAGACACTCGGCCGGCCGCTGCCCCACACCGACGTGCGCATCATCAGCCCTGCCGACGGCGAGGTCGTCCCGGTCGGCACGGTCGGAGAACTCTGCACCCGCGGCTACCACGTCATGATGGGGTATTTCGACGCCCCCGACTCCACCGCCGGCACGATCGACGGTGACGGGTGGCTGCACACCGGGGACCTGGCCAGCATGGACGACCGCGGCTACTGCCGTATCGAGGGACGCCTCAAGGACATGATCATCCGGGGTGGCGAGAACATCTACCCGCGGGAGATCGAGGACGTGCTGTTCCAGCACCCCGACGTCGCCGATGTCGCCGTCATCGGGGTCCCGGACGACACGTGGGGCGAACAGGTCGCCGCCTTCGTCCTGCCCGCGCCCGGGCACACACCCGACGCTGATGTTCTGCGCGAGTACTGTCTGGCCCGGCTCGCCCGCCACAAGGTCCCGAAACACTGGGAGATCGTCGAGGAACTGCCCCTCACGGCCTCCGGGAAGGTGCAGAAGGTCAGGCGGCGCGAGCGGTATGCCGACCGGAAGGCCGGACCGGCATGACCGAGGGGCCACCACCTGTCGAGCCGGAGCCGCTCGTACCGGTGAACCCGTATGCCCCGTCGAACCGCCGGCACCGATCTCCCCTGCGCCGCGCTGCGCGAACCGCTGTACCCAACACCCGACTTCAAGCTTCCGACAGGAGTGCGATGTGATCAAGCTTTTCACGCTCTGGAACCGCCGTCTCGACCAGACCCATGACGAGGCCGTCGACCACTGGACACGGGTGCACGCCCCGAAGGTAGTCGCGGCGCACGGCAGTCACCTGCTCCGGTACGCATGCAACGTCGGCGTGCCTGCCGACTACTCCGGCTGGGCCCCCGATGAGGCTCCGGCCTGGGACGGTGTCGCCGAAGGCTGGTACGACTGCGACGACCCCGCCGACCTGACGGCGCTCCTCAGTGCGACGGCGGATCAACTGCGCGCCGGTGAAAGGCAGTTCATGGGCACCTTCCGGCATGTGATCACGGATCAGCGGGTCCACCGCGACTTGGGGCGTGCCCAGCGCGGCGTCAAGATGCTGTTCATGCTGATGCGCCGGCCGGACATGACGCCGGATCAGTCGGTCGCCTACTGGCGGGACCGGCACGTTCCCTTCGTCCGGGACCTGTTCGCCGACGCCCTCGTCCGCTACACGACCAACGTGGGCCTCGCCGCCGACTACCGGGGATGGTCGCCGCACGAGGCTCCTCTCTACGACGGGATCGCCGAACTCGCCCTCGACTACTCGGTGGCCGAGCAGCAGGCTTTCGTGCAGTCCAACCTGGAGGTGCTCCTGGAGGACGAGCGCGCCTTCATGGGCACCTACCGCGCGGTCGCCACCCGCGAAGTCCTCGTCGCGGGGCAGCCGGACGAGTTCCTGCCGACCGGCCCATGACCCATGTGTCCCGCCCGGTACGGTGCGAGGCGCGGCACCCGGGACGAGACGGTGGCACCGGACGGAAGGTGCTCTAGACTGTTCGAGTGTCACGAGCAGAGTTCGAGGTAGAGCGCCGTCGGTCGGATTCCGCGCGCGCCAAGGGTCGCCTGACCTTGACGCGGGCGGAAGTCATCAGGGCCGGCATCCGGCTTCTCGACACGGAGGGTGCCGAGAAGCTGTCGATGCGCAAGCTGGCCAGGGAGCTGGGTACCGGGTCCTCGACCCTGTACTGGCACGTCAAGGACAAGGATGAGCTGCTGCTGCTCATCCTCGATGAGACGCTCCGCGATGTCGTCCCTCCCGAGACCGGCGCATGGGATGTCCGGCTCCTCGAGACGCTCGTCGAATGCCACGATGCTCTCCTGGCGCGACCCGCGCTCGTCGACGTGCTGTGGAGTGCCGCGTGGCGGCTGGGGCCCGACACGCTGAGGGTGGCCGATGCCCTCACCGGACTCGTCGCCGAAAGCGGCCTTCCGGACGACGAGGTGGCCGACTCCTACATGGCCCTGGTGACGATGATGCTCGGCTTCGTCGCGGGCGGGCGCACCTCACCGGGGAATCCTCCCTACAGCCAGATGCGCGCGCAGTTGTCGGACCAGGACGAGGATGCGGCGGATGCCGCCCGCCTGTACCCGAACCTGATGCGCTACGCGCCGGGTACGGGCGAGGAGGCCATGAAGCGCCAGTTCCGCTACGCCGTCGAGCGTTTCATCGCCGGCATCAAGGCCCGCGTCGCCGAGTGCGGCCAGGCGTCGCCGAACTGAGCCGTACCGGTCGGCCCACGTCGCGACGCGCCGTGAGCGGGGCACAGGCCCCGCCGAGCGGGCCGGCCGGCCTTCGCCACTTTCTCTGGAACGCCGATTTTGACAGACGAGCGGTGTTCGAGTACTGATGGAGGTACGGCCACACGCCCACCCGCCGGCCGTTCGAGGCGCGTATCGCCCCCACTGCGCGGGACACGCAAGGGCGTCCGCTCACGGCCACGGGAGATCGCCATCATGACGACCGCGCACCGTTACCACCAGATCATCTGCGTGCCTTCGGACGAACAGGTTCCCCTCGCCCGACGCGCGGTGCTCGACACGTTCCGGAAGTGGGGCCTGGACGCGCAGAGCGATGTCGCCCACACGGTGCGGCTCATCGTCTCGGAGCTGCTCACCAACGCGGTCCGCTACTCCTCGACGGTCACCGCCGAGATCACACTGACCGTCGAGATCGTCGACGGCACCCGGATACGGCTCGGAGTCCACGACCTCCATCCGCATTGCCCGATCCCCTCTCCCGCCCCTCCCGAGGCCGGCCGGGGCCGCGGGCTCCAGATCGTCCGTGATCTGGTCCGCGAACTGAGCGGCACCGCCTTCACCGAGCGCACCGACGACGGCGGGAAAACCCAGTGGGTCGAGCTGCCGATGACCGAGCAGGCCGCCGATTCCCGGACGGCGCGGGTCGTGTTCGCGGACGCGGGGGTGTGCTGACCGGCGCGGGTCCCGCCGCCCCCGGCCGAAGACCGGTCCGCGTGCGCCGCATGAGCAATGAGTACTCATGTGAAATCCGCACTAGGTCGGCAGTCTGGTGTGTGTCGGATGCCGGGGACCGGACCGACGTGGGCTCGTCGGTTCGCTGCATGTCCGCAGAACCGATGGCCGGCGCCCGAGGACGAACCGCCCTGTGAACGCACAGGGCGCGGCCGGCCGACGGTACGCGTGCGCGGGCCGTGCTGACTTGATTCGCGAAGGAAGACCATGAAGATCACCCAGAGGGCAGGCATAGCCATAGCCTCCATCTGTGCCCTGGCAGCCACCTCCGGTTGTTCCATCTCATTCACCGGCGGCAAGAAGTCGGAGCCCTCGTCCCCTCCTCCCCCTTCGGCCACCCCTTCCAGCGCGCCGCAGTTCAACGGGATCGACAACCTCTCCGCGTCGGAGGTGGTCGACGCCGCCTCCGACGCCCTGCGGACAGCACCGTCCGTCCACATCGCGGGCACGGTGAACAAGAGCCAGCTCGACCTGCGTATGGACAGTTCCGGTAACTGTGCGGGCCGTATCACGGAGGACGGGACCAACGTCGATCTCATCAAGCAGGGCAGCAAGGTGTGGCTGAAGCCCGATCACGCGTTCTGGGTCCAGGCCGCCGGTGATCAGGCCACCCAGACGGAAGCACTGGTGGGCGACCGCTACATCGTCACCGACTCCAGCAATCCCGAGTTCAGCTCGCTGGCGGATGCCTGCGACATCGCGGGCTACGCCGACTCCATGACCGAGGACAACGGCAACAGCACCGTGAACAAGGGCGTGCAGAAGGATGTCAGGGGGATTCCGGCTCTCGAACTGGTCAGGAACGATCCCCAGGAAGGCCGCTCCCAGCTGTACATCGCCCGGACCGGCAAGCCTTACCCGCTGGAGATCCACGGGACGGACGGGGACAGCCCCGCCGGCGTCGTCCTCGACGAGTACGGCAAGCCGCTCAGCATCGACGTGCCGAGCGCGTCCGAGAGCCTCGACGCGGCCCAGCTCAGCTGAGTCTCCGGGGGCGGGCCGTGGGCGACGTGGCAGGGACGCAGGAGTTGAGGGCATGGGCTGCGAAGTGGCTGGGGGATCGGGAGATCCCGGAAGAGTTTCTCCAGCTCGCCGCCATCCAGGAGGCACGGTTGAGCGGCGGTCCCGCGCGCGCCGCTCTCGAGGCGGCACGTCCGTCGGAGGCCGGCGCTGAGGATGCCGAAGCCCTCGAGGACATGCGGGACGCCTCCGATCCGCTGGACCACTTCGGAATAGAGATTCTCGGTCCGCACAGCGTCCGGGGAGACGGGCTCGCGCGCCACGTTCTCGATGACGAGGCAAATGCGGCGGTTCCGCACCTGGCCACACTGCTGGGCCATTTCCTGCCCGCCGCGGAGAAGGAGCAAGATCTCGTCTACGGGTACTGGCTGTACCCGGGTGAGGTCTGGCCGCCGCCGATCGTCTGCATCGACACCGAGGGGATGTTCTTCACCCTGCGGGGCCGGACGCTCACCGAGGCACTTCTGGCGTATTTCGCCGAGGACGATTCGGAGGTGGCCCTGCTCGGACAGTGGTTCACCGACCTCGGCATCCCGGTCGAGGTCCGCACGGACGCGGAGATCCCGGACTCCCCCGTCCGTATGGATCCGCAGGTACTGGAGCGGCAACTGTAGACCGGGCGGCCTGCCCGGGGAGCGGCGTCTCCCCGGGCAGCAGGCCTCGGCATGCGCGGCCCGGTCCGTGCCGGCACACGTGTCTCACACTCGGGGACGGTCCGTCGTGCTCGGCCTGGTGCCGATCGTGATCCAGGTGGACAGCGAGATCACCAGTTCGTTCCGCGCGTCCGCGGCGTCCAGCAGATCGAACCAGGTGTCCAGGCTGCCGTCGCCGTGCCGGGCGGCGAGGGGACTGGTGCGGTCGAACAAGGGGATGATCGGCTTCGCCTCGGCGAGTGACGCGAACGTGGCCGTGAACTGCCGGGACCAGACCTGATCGAACCCCGCTGCCGCGATGAGCCCGGGAACCCGGCCGGCGACGTCGGGGCCCGGAACGATCGACGCGAACGACGTCAGCACAGGCCCCGCGATCTCCTGGCCGACTCCGTCGACGCGCAGGGAGCGCCAGTCGACGTCGAGGACGCAGACCCGTCCGCCGGGTGCGGTGACGCGGCACATTTCCCGCACGGCCCGCCCCGGATCGGGGACATGCTGGAGCACCCGTTCACACCAGACGACGTCGAACTCGCCGGAGGTGAAGGTGAGCCGGCACGCGTCCTCCACCCGGTAGTCGACACCGGCCGCCCCGGGAGCGGAGTCGTGGCGGTGCCGCGCCGCGGCCACCATGGCGGGGTCGTGGTCGACCGCGGTCACCCGGCCACGCGGTCCGGTCCGCCGGGCCAGCCTGCGGGCCATCTCGCCGAGGCCGCAGCCGACCTCGAGAACCGACTCGCCCTCCGTGAGCGGAAGCGCCTCCAGGGCGAGGTCGCGCAGTTCCGCGGTCCTGGGGTGCCGGGACACCGTCTCCAGATAGGTCTGGGCCGCCACCGACCTGTCGCCGGTCGGCAGAGCGCTGAAGGGACGCATCACTCACCTCGTTCGTCGCGTGCTCGGGCCGACCGGTACCGGGTGGGGGCCGGCGAGCAGCAGTTCCTGAATGCGGTCGTAGACGGGCCGTAGAACCGGTGGTACGGCAGCGAGATCAAAGCTGTAGACCGTCATCGTGTCGTGGTATTTCGGGTCCGGTTCGAGGAACTCGTCGTGGATGTGGGCACCCAGCCGGGCGAACAGGAGGTCCTGCCGGCCCTTGGTACCGGACAGCCCCCAGACCATCGGGCGCCCGATCGACTCGGCGAAGGCCAGCCCGACGAGGCTGACCAGCGGCCCGATCGAGTAGTTCTGCCGGTTCACGGCGACGGCCAGGCGGCCGCCTTCCAGGACGTCGGCGTCGCACAGCCCGCGCCGGGTGATCAGTTCCACCACCCGTGGCCCGAACATTCGCTCCACGGCGCTGTGCCCGGCCGGCGCCCAGTCACGGGGAATCAGCCGGACCACCGCCGTCAGGGCGCCCGAGGCCCGCTCACGCAGCATGACGTGGTAGGCCGCCCGGTCGTACGGCTGCAGGTCGGCGTAACCGCCGTCGGTCCGGCGGAAGTTGGGCCGCTGCCCGTCGGCGTAGTACGTGTGCCCGCGGAAGGCCGAGATCTCCTGCAGCAGGGCCTCGTGCCGGTCCCGGTCCGCTGTGCTCGCCCGCGGGTCCCCGACGCCCGCGATCTCGATGCCGAGTTCGCCGGCCAGCGGAGCCAGGAGCCGTGCGTATCCGGCGGCGGAGAGCAGGTTCCCTTTCCTCATGCCCGCCCCTCAGCGGCGCGGCGTGGCCGTGTCGTCGGCCTCCAGCAGGTAGATCCACGTGGAGGGCGCGCCGAACGGCTCGCGCCGCAGGATCCGCAGGCCGCCGGCCGCGAAGGCGTTCTCGTAGACGTCGCGGTTCATGATCGGTGTGTCCATGAACGTGTGAACCAGCTCGAACTCCAGCGAGAAGACCGGCACCGGGCCCGCATGCCGGTCCCACGGCCGGGCTGTGGTGTCGGCCACCAGGAAGTACCGGGCGTCCGGGAAGACCCGCCGCAGGGTCCGCACGACGTCGGCGCCGTCATCGTGGGCGGCCAGCAGGTCGTGCATCATGAGGAAGTTCGCCACCAGTTCGATGCCCGGGAAGACCTCCTCGGACATCGACCGGAGGACGTCCTCGCAGACGATGTCGATCCGGTCCGCCAGGCCCGCCTCCGCGACCCGCTTGGTCGCGAGGTCGGTGGCCGAGCGGCTGATGTCGATGCCGAGGCCCACCCGGTCCCGGTCACCGGCGCACAGCCGGATCAGGCGGGTGGCGTCCCCGCAGCCCAGGTCCGCGACCGAGGAGTACTCGATGCCGGACAGTACGTCCTCCTCGACCGGTCGCATGAGGGAACGGTCCACGTGTCCGGCGCCGATGGCGATGCGTCGTTCGTCGCGGTGGACCTCGGCGCCGAAGGACTTCCGGCCGGTGGCCAGGTCGGCGAGGTCCGTCAGCACCGGGCCGTAACCGCCCACTCCCCAGACGAAGAAGCCGATGTTGCCGACCAGTTCCCGGCCGGCGTCGGTGAGCCCGGCCTTGCCCTCATGCACCACGACGTAGCCGAGGAGTGCCATGGTCCGCAGCAGCGAGGAGAGCTTCACGACCTCGCAGCCGGTGTCCTCGGCGAGCAGTTCCAGGGGCTGCGCACCGTCCTTCATGCGGTCCCACACGCCGAGTTCCTCCAGGGCGAGGACCACGTGGGAGCCGGTGAAGCCGTTGAAGAGAGCCGGAATGCTCAAGGGCTCGAGGGTCGGGCTGGGTCCGTGCCAGTGAGGGCTGTTCATCTCGCTCCTTTGCCGGCGCTCTCCGCGGAACGCCGGGAATGATCAGGTGAGGGCGGCCGGGGCGTTCGCACTGTCGAGCACCGCGATGACCTCGCGGAGCGCGGCGCAGAAGCGCTCGCACTGCGCGGGTGTGCCGACGGACACCCGAAGGCATCCGGGAGCGCCGAAGGCCGCGAGATCGCGGACGAGGATCCCGTGGTCGGCGGCGAGCAACGCGGCGGCCTGCTCCCGGTGCGGCCCCAGTTCCACGAAGACGAAGTTGGTGACGGACGGCACGGCGGTCAGGCCGAGTTCCGTCAGGCCGGCGTGGAGCACCTCGCGGGCGTGGGCGGTACGCCGGCGCACCTCGACGAGGTGGCCGGGGTCGTCCAGCGCACACAGGGCTGCCGCCTGTCCCGGCCGGTTCGTGCTGAACGGCACGGCCTGCCGGCTCTGCCGGACGCGCGCGGCGACGCCGGCCGGGCCGATCGCGTACCCGACCCGGACCGCGGCCAGTCCCCAGGCCTTGGAGAAGGTGCGGAGCACCATCGCCCGCCGGCCGCTTCGGACCAGGCCGAGCGCCGAGGCGCCGTCGTCCGCCACGAAGTCCATGTAGGCCTCGTCGAACACGGCGAGCGTTCCGGTCCGCTCGGCGGCGTCGGTGATGCGGGTGATGTCGGCCCGGCCGAGCAGCGTGCCGGTCGGGTTGTGCGGATTGCACACGAACAGCAGGTCCGAGGGGTGGCGGGCCACGGCGTCGACGACCGCGTCGGCGTCGATCCCGCGGGGACCGCTGTCGATCTCGCGGACGGCGGCGCCGCAGACGGCCGCGGCGCTGAGGTATCCGGGAAAGGTGGAGCGGGTGGTCAGAACCCTCCCGTCCGCTCCGGCCGCGGCCAGCACCGTCATCAGGACCAGTTCGTCCACGCCGTTGCCGACGACCACCATGTCCGGCGTCACCCCGGCATGCCCCGCGATCTTGTCCCGCAGCTCGGCGTTCTCGCTGTCGGGGTAGACGCAGAGGTCGTTCTCCAGCAGTTCCCGGGCCGCTCTCATCGCTGACCGCGGGGGGCCGAAAGGGTTCTCGTTGAGGTGCAGGCGAAGCATCTCCGACGCCTGCGAGAAACCGTCATTGTAAGCGGTGACCGAGCTGCCGCTGCCTTTCATGCGCCTTCTCCCAACAGGAAGATGCCGAAGCAGTAACTGCCGGGAGCGGCTCTTCTGGTGACGAACCGGTGACGCTTTCCGGCGGGCACACGGAATACAGCGGGCGATGTGATGGTGTACTGCGAATCCTCGACCTCGATGGTGATCTCCGCCTCGCCGGGCCGAGCCGAGACGAGAAGGTAGAGTTCGGGGACATCGTGCACGTGAGGTTCGGCGACCGGCTTGCCGACGAGATCGGATATTTCCGCCCCAGCCAGCTCGATCGGCAGTCCGCCGAACATGTCCGAGGTTATGAGAAAAGGAGCCGGCTGGTGATGCCCCGCCACCTCACGGAAAATCGGAAGATTCTCGACGGCGCTCAACGCCTGCCCCTTCCCGTGGATTCAGATCCTAAGCGGTAAAGCCGTCGCAACGGTTGACGGAAACGTTATAAAACCCCCTCGGGTGGTGGCTGAGTAATTACTGCTCATATCCGGCACCGCCGGAATGCCCGGCCTGGACGATGGTCTTGCCGAGGTTCCCGCCGCGCAGCATCAGCAGGAACGCCTCGACGATCCGCTCGAATCCGACCAGCGTGGTCTCATCGGGGACCAGTGTCCCCTTCAGCAGGTGCGGCACGGCGAACTCGTACAGTTCCTCCTGCACATCGGCGTAGTCGCGCACGTGGAACCCCTCGATCCGCAGGCTCTTCTCCACGACGTCGGCGTGGTCGAACACCACAGGCGGAGCGTCCGGAGTGTTGTACTGGCCGATCGTGCCGACCCGCACCACCCGCCCTCGCCCGCGCAGCGCACCGATGGCCGCGCCGAGCTGCTCGCCGCCGACGTTGTCGACGAAGACGTCGATGCCGTCGGGCGCGGCCTCGCCGAGGAGGCCTGCGGCGGGGCCGGAGCGGTAGTCGAAGGCCGCGTCGTATCCGACCCGCTCGGTCAGGTACCGGACCTTCTCCGCCGAGCCCGCGCTGCCGATCAGCCGGCCGGCGCCCAGCAGCCGGGCGATGCGGGCGGTTGCCGTGCCGACCGCGCCCGCCGCCGCGGAGACGAACAGGTCATCGCCCTCGCGCAGCCGGGCTATCCGGGTGAGGGCGACATAGGCGGTCAGGCCTGTTCCGCCGAGCAGGCTCAGGTGGACGGACAGCGGCACCCCGTCGATGCGGGGCAGGCGCCGGACGTCGTCGGCCCGGACCACGGAGTGGGTACGCCAGCCGTGGCGGTGGTGGACGATCTCCCCCTCGGGGAGCGACGGGGTGCGGGAGGCGATGACCCGGCCGAGGGCGCGGCCCTCCAGCGGGGCGTTCAGCGCGAAGTCGCCGTCCATCATCTCGCGGTGGTAGGGATCCACGGACCAGTAGAGGTTCTCGACCAGAGCCGTGCCGGGATCAGGCTGCGGAATCGGCGTTTCCACGAAGCGGAAGTGGTCGGGGGTGGGGAAGCCGGTGGGTCTGGCGGTCTGGTGCACGGTGAGCGCGGTGTCGGTCATGGTCGGCACCGTAGGAAGGAATGCGCGGACCGGGCAGAGGGTTGCGCTCATGGGACGGGCGCTTGCATGAGCCGCCTTCATAGCACCAGGTGAGGAACCCGCGAATGAGCGCAGTCGATCTCGCACCGCAGGAGTTGCGGACCGTGGTGGCGGTCGCGGAGGAGGGCGGTATCTCGGCGGCCGCCGCCCGGCTCGGCACCACTCAGTCGGCCGTCTCGCACGCGTTGCGCGGCATCGAACGCAAGCTGGGCGTCGTGCTCTTCGAGCGGGGGCGGTACGGTGCCAGGCCGACCGCGGCCGGGGAGCGGGCCGCCGCCCACGCGCGCCGGATCCTGCGGATGATGGACGCCCTCGTCGTCGAGACGCGGGGTTCCGGGCAGGGTGCGGCCGAGCAGGTCGGCGGGCCGCTGCGCATCGCCGCCTTCCGTGGCGCGGCCCTGCACCTGCTGCCGGCCGTGCTGGGGCGGCTGACCGCGCGGCACCCCGGGATCGAGGCGTCCGTCACGGTCGTACGCGAGGTCGGTCCCGGGACGGCCGGGGAGGTGGCCGCCGGGAAGGCCGACATCGGGATCACGATCACCGGCACCGGTTCGCCGGTCCCGCCGCACCTGGTCGGGGACGTGCTCTTCGAGGAGCCGTACGCACTGGTGCACCCGGCCGGGCATCCCGACCCCCGGTCGCTGCCGCTGGTCGACTGGCTGGAGAACTGTTCGTCCTACACCCGTGAGTGGTGGGCGGCCCAGGACTGGATCCCCACCGCCACCGTTCGGGCCGAGGACGACGGGGCGGTCCTGTCCATGGTGGGCAGCGGTCTGGGGATGGCGATCATGCCCGCGCTGTCCCTCACCGGAGCGCCGGCCACGACGGAGATCACCGATCTCGGGCCGGAGCGGCCCACCCGCCGGATCGGCTACGTCACCACGCCCCAGCTCGCGGCCACCGCGGCGGTACGCGCACTGATCCGCGAGCTGCGCGCCCGGCACCCGCGCCCCGGAGAATGAGGGACGTGTGCGGTGCCCGTGCGGGGGTGGGATGATGGTGCCTGGCCGTCGGACCGTACCGGCGGAGTCTTCCAGGCCGGGTCCGCGGGCAGCCGGACTCCGGATCGCGAGTGATCGCCCGCGGCAGGCGGCGGTCCTCGGTGGGGAAGTGGGTGAGACCGGAAGACCATGCGGCAGCTGACCTTCACCGGAACCAGGAAACTGGAATGGCGCGACGTTCCGGCTCCCGTGCTGCAGAGCGGGATCGAGGCGCTGGTCCGCCCCATAGCGAGCTCGACGTGCGACCTCGATCACTTCATCATATCCGGGGCGACGCCCTTCCGGCCGCCCTTTCCCCTGGGTCATGAATGCGTGGCCGAAGTGCTCGACGTCGGCGACGACGTTCGCCGTGTGACGCCCGGACAGCTGGTGGTCATCCCCTGGCACATCAATTGCGGCACCTGCGCCGAGTGCCGGTCCGGCCGCCCGGCCCTTTGCCGGTCCACTCCCCCGGCGGCCTCGTACGGGATCCCCTCGCCGGCCACGGGTCACTCAAGGCTTGCGCAAGTTCCCGGGATCGCCCAACTGGCGTGAGAGTGTCGCTGGTTGGGGTGGATGACAGAGCGGACACGGGATCCGTGATCATTC
>NZ_JBIRUY010000030.1:0-83308 GCF_044335305.1 Streptomyces sp. NPDC020490
CGCGATCTGGCACAACAACGCAACCAACGCACCGATCACCCGGTCACTGATCGCCTATGACCACTGACCGGAGATCGGACTTACTCGTCTAGTGCGCCGATGGCGGGAGTGGCGCGTTCCGCTGCCGCCGGAGTCCGGGCGGCCCCGCCGAACGCGCGCCGGGCGGGGCGGGTTTGCCGTCGGTCTGAGCGGCAACGCGGTGTCCATGAGTGAACCGAACAGCAAACCGAGTCGAGATTCCGCAGCGACGCGGAGCACGGCCGCCAAGGCCCGGCGGACCGCCGGAAAGGCGACCGCCCCCGCGTCGAAGGCGGCGGACAAGGCCGCCGCGACGAGTGCTGACACGGCGTCGAAGGCGAAGGACGCGGCGAAGGACACGGCCGGGCGCACGGCCGGGACGGCCGGCCAGGCCGTGCAGACCGCGGCCAGGAGCGTCGACGCGGGACGGCAGGCCGTCGTCGCCGCGTCCGGGCAGGCCGCCGCGCTCGCCAGGACGGCGTGGACGGTGATCTCGCACCGCAGGCTCGTCGCGGCGGGCGTGGGCGCGGGCCTGACGGCGTTGAGCGCCACGTCGTACGCGGTGGGCCGGCGTGCGGGCCGGTGCGCGCACGGTCCGATCACCCGCCTGACCGGCGGGCGGATCTGACGCGCCGCACGTGTCGCCACCGCGGCCGGCCGACACGGCCGGCCGCGCCGGCGCGATGTCGCGGCGCGTGCTCAACCGCCGCCGCCCACCAGGTCGTTCAGGCGGGTGCCCTGCCCCCAGCGGCGCAGGGCGAAGCCGTCGACCAGGCAGGTCCTGCCCTGACGCCGTGCCCACCGCACGTCGCGGTCGGCGAAGGTGCCGCGATGCACGACCAGACGGAGATACGGCTCCTCGCCGCCGCCGCGGTGCGCCGCGGTGCGGGTGGGGATGTGGCAGGTCCTCGTCGGGCAGCGGCTCGGCCACCGGGCGGAAGGCCACCTCCAGCCGACGGCCCTCCCGGTCCCGGGCGCACAGCCGCGGACGGTCGGGCGCCGGCAGCAGCCGCACCCGCCAGCCGTCCCGCCGCAGCATGCGCGCGACGGCCAACGCCATTTCCTGGGTGCCCAGTTCGAGCAACTCGTCCGGGGTGTAGTAGCCGAGCCGGCGGCGCGCGGCCGGTGACCGGCGCCGGACGGCGACCGTGACGGCGAGGCCGACGACCACCGCACCGGCGAGCGGGGCGGCGACTCCCGCGGCGCGGTATCCCGCGGCCAGCGCCGCGACCACCGCGCACACCGCCGCCACCAGCCCCGCGAGCGCCGGCAGCACCTCCCGCAGCCTGGGCCCGTAGCGTCCCTGGTCGCGCAGCAGACGTACGGCGCGTCGTCTGCGGGCACGACGTGACTCACGGCGGCCGGGAGTCCACGTCTGACGTGCCACAGTGCCGACTCCCCCCGACGCGCCGCCCGCTCCGGCCCGTGCCGGCCGCCCCGAGTGCAGGGATACCCAGCCGGCGGCCGGTTCTGTGACCGACGGAAACGATCCGGCCACCCACGCCCGCGCACTGATGCGTCAGGGGTGCCGGGCGCGTCCGGCGGGGCGCCGCCGAGGCCGGCGGAATCGGTCCGCCCGGCTCACCGCGGGACGCGCTCACCGCGCCTTCAACGGCGGCCGCGGCTGCGGGAACGGCGGGGCGACGGCCGGGGTGTCGGCCTGGCGGAGTTCGGCGAGGAGCTGGTTCTGCCCGGCGAGAAGCTCGGTGAGGATCCGCCGCGCCGCGCGCAGCAGCTCGGCGACGTCACCGCCGGCCAGGGCGTAGCGGACGGTGGAGCCGTCCCGTACGGAGACGACGATGCCGGACCGCCGCAGCACCGCCAGCTGCTGCGAGAGGCTGGACGGCTCGATGTCGATGTCGGCGAGCAGGTCCCGCACGGCCACCGGACCGTGCTGGAGCAGCTCCAGCACCCGGATGCGGACGGGGTGGCCGAGCATGCGGAAGAAGTCGGCCTTGGCCTGGTAGAGGGGGACGTGCATGGGCGCTCGCTCCCAGCAGGATCGGGTGGTACCGGACGGGACGGCCGCGGCGCGGCGATGTCCCGGGGTGCCGCCGCGGGGCGGCACCCCGGGATGCTGATCCTTATCGCCCCGGCCCGCGCGCAACCGCACATTGGAATCATGCTGATGTGGTGACTTGAAGAAATTTTCACATCAGGGGCGTGCGAAGCCCCGGTCCCGGGTGGACGGCCTAGATCTCGAGCTGTTCCTCCACCCGCGTCAGCTGGTGGCGTGCCATCGCCAGGTTCGAGCGGGCCTTGTCCAGGACCAGGTAGAGGAACAGCCCGTTGCCGTTGCGGCCGGACACCAGGCGGATGAGGTGGTACTGGCCCTCCAGCGTGATCAGGATGTCCTCGATCCTGCTGGCCAGGCCCAGCTGTTCCATGGTGCGCACCTTGGCCCGGATGACGTCCGTGTTGCCGGCCGCGGCGATCGTCAGGTCCAGGTCCTTGCCGCCGCCCAGCGTGCCGAGCGCCATCCCGCTGGTGTAGTCGACCACCGCGGCCCCCAGCGCCCCCTCGATGCCGGCCATCATCTCCTTCAGTGACACTTCCACACTCGCCACAGCGCCTCCCCTTGTCGTCCGTCGTCGTCCGTCGACTGCGGCGGGCCGGTCCTCGTCCCGGTCCCGCTCCGATGCCCGGACCGTACGCACATCGCCCGCGCCCCCGGAGCGGGTCTGCGGGACTGACTGCGGATGACCGGACAACGACCGGACGGGACCGTGCCCCGACGGGAACTGGCCTGCGTGGAACAGAAGTTGACAACCGGCGCTCGCGCGACGTCGAGGGTCACGGGCGCGGGACATGATCGTGGCCGCGCCCGCGTTCCAGCGCTGCACGAGGCCGGCCAGGGCCGGCGTCCGTCGGGCCAGGGCCGGGTGTCACACGGGGCCAGGGCCGGGCGTCACAGGGCCAGGACCGCGCGCACCCGGTTGCCGCCCCCGCTGACCGGGTCGACGTCGAGACGCTGGGCCAGGCTGTGCACCATGGCGAGGCCCCGGCCGCTCTCGCCCCACGTCGTGAGCGGCCGGACGCGGGGCCGGCCGGGGCTGCGGTCGTACACCTCGACGGTCACCTGTGTGTCGGACACCTGAAGGCGCAGGCGGCAGGTGCCGCCGTGCCGGGTGGCGTTGGCGACCAGCTCCGACACGACGAGGGCCGCGTCGTGGATGTGCCCGGCGTCCAGCCCCGCCGTCCGGTGGCCGCGCCACACCAGGAACTGCCAGGTCAACCTGCGCGCCCGGCAGGCCGATTCGGCCTCGTCGGGCAGCAGGTACTCGACTCCTACGGAACGCCGATGGGTACGCGGTCGCGTACGCATGGCGGATCACTTCCCCTCCTGGGCCGTCCGGCCACACGGTGACTGTCCACCCGGCCGCCGCAGGTCCTGCCCGACCGGGCCCACCCCTTCCTGATGCCCCGTACGGGTGACCGCGAACCGGCCGCCGACACCGTCTGTGCCGCGTCAGCCGGCGTCCGTGCCGCGTCGGCCGGCGTCCGCGTCGCGTCGGTCGGTGTCCCTGCCGGTTTGGCCGGTGTCCGTGCCGGGTCAGCCCGCGGCGCCCGCGTCCCTGCGCCGTCGCCCCCTGCCGGAGGGCCGGCCGGCGGGGCGGGGGACCACGTCCAGGCCGTTCAGCGCTCCCGGGTGGCCGACCGTGCCGAGGCTGAGCAGGACGTGCCGCTGGGCGACCTCCTCGGCGGTGAGCGGGCCGTCGGCCCGGTACCAGTTGGCCACCCCCTGGCACATGATCAGCACGGCGCGGACCGCGTCCGCGGGGATCGGCGTGGTGAACACGCCCCGGGCGATGCCCGCCTCGACCGTGTCGAGCAGCATGTGCTCCAGGTAGTCGCGCAACGCCACGTACCGGGCCCGGTTGCCGGGTTCCAGGCTGCGGATCTCGGTGTCCAGGAAGGCCAGTCCCTTGCGGTGGGCCATGTGGAGCACGATGGACTCGACCATGGCGCAGAAGCGGGGCAGCGGGTCGTCGCCCGCTTCGGCGGCGGCGGCCCGGCAGCGGTCGAGGACGTCCTTCATGGAGGTTTCCAGCAGCGTCGCGAGGAGCGCCTGCTTGTTCTCGTAGTGGTAGTAGAGCGCCGGGACGGTCACGCCGACCCGGCCGGCGATGTCGCGTACCGAAGTGCCGTGGTAGCCGTGCTCGTTGAACGCCTCCATGGCGTGCATCAGGATCGGGTGCAGGTCGAGTGGCCCATAGGCGCGCCAGTGGGACGCGGCGGTGGTCTCCTGGCTGGACTGGGTGCTCAACGGTGCTCCTCCGATGTGTCGCCGGCGACCGGCATTGTACGTGCGGCGGGCCCGACGACCCCGCACCTGATCGCTTATCGACCGCTCAGTTGCTGCCGGAGTCAGCGTTCCTGATCGAGTCCCTCTATGCAATGGTCCACGGGGCTCGGCGGAGAGAACTCCTCTTCAATCCGGCCTCGAAGGAGGATCGCCCAGCCCGGCTCCAGCTATTGACCGCTCCCGCCCTCATCCCTACCTTCTTAGCGAGCGCTAAGTAGAGTCCAGTCCGGAGGGCCGTCGCACGCCCTCCCCCGAGAGAGGGACCCATGAGCTCGACGAGCGGCGCCACCCTGCCGTACGGAACGGACCCGCACGCCTCCCCGGCCGCCACCTCCCCGGCCGCCACCTCCCCGGCCGCCACCTCCCCGGCCGCCACCTCCCCGACCGCCTCACCCGCCCGCCGCGCCGGACCGCTGACCGGCGTGCGCGTGCTGGAGCTGGCCGGGATCGGCCCCGCCCCCTTCGCGGCGATGCTCCTCGGCGACCTGGGCGCCGACGTCGTCCGCGTGGACCGGCCCACCGCGTCGCCCGTGGCCGTCGACCCCGTCCACGACCTCACCAACCGCAACAAGCGCTCCGTCCTGGTCGACCTGAAGTCGGCGGACGGACCCGGGCTGGTGCGCGCGCTCGCCGGACGCGCCGACGTCCTGATCGAGGGCTACCGCCCCGGCGTCGCCGAACGCCTCGGCGTCGGCCCGCGGGAGTGCCGGGCCGCCAACCCGGCCCTGGTCTACGGCCGGATGACCGGATGGGGCCAGGACGGGCCGCTGGCGCCCCGGGCCGGGCACGACATCGGCTACATCGCCACCGCGGGCGCGCTCGGCATGATCGGCGCCGCGGACGGACCGCCCGCCGTCCCCGCGAACCTGCTCGGCGACTACGCCGGCGGCTCCCTCTACCTCGCCGTCGGCGTCCTGGCCGCGCTGCTGACCGCGCGCGTCACGGGCGAGGGACAGGTGGTGGACGCGGCGATCGTCGACGGCACCACGCACCTGACCGCCATCGTGCACGGCATGCTCGCCGCCGGCTTCTGGCAGGACGGACGCGGACGCAACCTCCTCGACGGCGGCTGCCCCTACTACGCCGTCTACGAGACGCGGGACGGCGGCTGGATGGCGGTCGGCGCGCTGGAGCCGCAGTTCTACGCCGAGTTCGTACGCCTCCTCGGGCTCGCCGCCGACGAACTGCCCGACCGCGACGACCCGCGCCGGTGGCCGCGGCTGCGGGCCCGGTTCGCCGAACGGTTCAAGACCGCCGACCGGGACGCCTGGGCCGCCGTCTTCGAAGGCACCGACGCCTGCGTCGCCCCGGTGCTGTCCCTGCGGGAGGCCGCCGCCCACCCGCACCTGGTCCACCGCGGCAGCCTCACCGAGGCCCACGGCGTCACCCAGCCCGGCGTGGCGCCCCGCTTCTCCGCGACGCCCGGCTCGCTGCGCCTGCCGCCCCCCGTCCCCGGCACCCACAACACCGACGTGGCCCGCGACTGGGACGTTCCCGCACTCGCACCGGCGGCCCGGTGCGGCACCACCGACCAGGACGGAAACTGATGGAACTCTCCATGCCCCTGCAGTACGCGGGCGACCCGCGGACCGCGGCCGACGAGGCCGCCGCGCTGGAGCCGGCGGGCCTCGACGCGATCTGGGTGGCCGAGGCCTACGGCTTTGACTCCCCGACCGTCATGGGCTACCTCGCCGCCCGCACCGAGCGGCTGCGCATCGGCTCCGCCATCCTCAACGTGTACTCGCGCACCCCCGCGCTGATCGCCCAGACCGCCGCCGGACTCGACGCCCTCACCGGCGGCCGCGCGCTGCTCGGCATCGGGGCGTCCGGCCCGCAGGTCGTGGAGGGCTGGCACGGCCGCCGCTACGACAAGCCCCTCGGCCGCACCCGGGAGACGATCGGCCTGGCCCGCCGCATCTGGCGGCGCGAGGTGATCGAGCACCACGGCATCACCGACATGCCCCTGCCGCCGGAGAAGGGCGGCGCCCTCGGCAAACCCCTCAAGTTGCTCATCCGCCCGGTCCGCGACACCGTCCCCGTCTACGTCGCCGCGCTCGGCCCCGCCAACGTCCGCATGACCGCCGAACTCGCCGACGGCTGGCTGCCGTTCCTGTACGTGCCGGAACACGCCGGCAAGGTCTGGGGCGAGCCGCTCGCCGAGGGCGCCGCCCGGCGCGACCCGGCGCTGGGGCCGCTGTCCGTCGTCGCGGGCGGGCTGCTCGCCATCGGCGACGGCGCCGAGGCGGTCCGCGACCTGGTGCGGCCCCTCGTCGCGCTGTACGTCGGCGGCATGGGCGCTCCCGGCCGCAACTTCTACCACGACCTGGTCTGCTCCTACGGGTACGAGGCCGAGGCCGCCGCCATCCAGGAGCACTACCTCGCGGGCCGCAAGAAGGAGGCGGAGGCCGCGGTCCCCGCCGAACTGTGCGAACTGCTCTGCCTGGCGGGCCCCGAGGGCTACGTGCGGGACCGCGTCGAAGTCTTCCGGGAGTCGGGCGTGACCATGCTCAACGTCACTCCCGTCGGCCCCGACCCGGCCCGGCTCGTCGAGCGGGTCAAGAACTGGCTGTGAACGGCCGCCCCCGGTCCGTCGGCCGGGGCCCCGCACCCACCCACTGCGACGCGGAGGCGACATGGAACGAGACATCTACACCCCGGAACACGAGGCGTTCCGCGACACCGTCCGCACCTTCCTCGCCAAGGAGGTGCTGCCCCACCACGAACAGTGGGAGCACGACGGCATCGTGAGCCGCGACGTCTGGCGCGCCGCCGGCCGCCAGGGCCTGCTGGGCCTGGCGGTGCCGCAGGAGTACGGCGGCGGAGGCACCGACGACTTCCGCTACAGCGCCGTCCTCATCGAGGAGTTCGCCCGCGCCGGGGCGTCCGGCCTGGCCCTGAGCCTGCACAACGACATCGTCGGCCCCTACCTGACCCGGCTCGCCACCGAGGAGCAGAAGCGGCGCTGGCTGCCCGGCCACACCTCCGGCGAGATCATCACCGCCATCGCGATGACCGAACCCGGCACGGGCTCCGACCTGCAGGGCATCCGTACCACCGCCACCGACCGGGGCGACCACTACCTGCTCAACGGCGCCAAGACGTTCATCTCCAACGGCATCCTGGCCGACCTGGTCGTGGTCGTCGCCAACACCAGGCCGGAGGGCGGCAGTTCCGGGCAGAGCCTGCTCGTCGTGGAGCGGGACACGCCCGGCTTCGAGCGGGGCCGCAACCTCGACAAGATCGGCCAGAAGGCCCAGGACACCGTCGAGTTGTTCTTCGACGACGTGCGCGTGCCCAAGGAGAACCTGCTGGGGGAGGAGAACAAGGCGTTCTCCTACCTCATGGCCAACCTCGCCCAGGAGCGACTGGCCATCGCCGTGGGCGCGGCCGCCGCCGCGGAGCACGTCCTGCGACTGACGGTGGAGTACGCCAAGGAGCGCGAGGCGTTCGGCCGTCCCCTCGCCCGGCTCCAGCACGTGCGCTTCGAGGCCGCCGAGATGGCCACCGAGTGCGCCGTCACCCGCGCCTTCGTCGACCGCTGCATCACCGAGCACAGCCGGGGACGGCTGAACGCCGTGGACGCCTCGGCGGCCAAGTGGTGGGCCACCGAGCTGCAGAAACGGGTCGTCGACCGGTGCCTGCAACTGCACGGCGGCTACGGCTACATGACGGAGTACCGGGTCGCCAAGGCGTTCCTGGACGGCCGCGTCCAGACGATCTACGGCGGCACCACGGAAATCATGAAGGAGATCATCGGCCGCTCCCTGCTGGGTTGAGCGACCGCCCCGGCCCCGCGTCCCGCGAGGCGCACACCACGCCCCCCGACACCACCGGAAGGCACACCCTGTGACCAACGAAGCGTATCTGTACGAGGCGATCCGCACCCCGCGCGGCCGCGGCAAGCCCAGCGGCGCCCTGCACGGCACCAAGGCCGTCGACCTCGTCGTCGGCCTCGTCGACGAGGTGCGCCGCAGGTTCCCCGGCCTGGACCCGGCCGGCATCGACGACATCGTCCTCGGCGTCGTCAGCCCCGTCGGCGAGCAGGGCGCGGACATCGCCAGGACCGCCGCCCTGCTCGCCGGCCTGCCCGACACCGTCGCCGGCGTGCAGGAGAACCGCTTCTGTGCCTCGGGCCTGGAAGCGGTCAACCTGGCCGCCGCGAAGGTCCGTTCGGGCTGGGAGGACCTCGTCCTGGCGGGCGGGGTGGAGTCCATGTCGCGTACGCCGATGGGCAGCGACGGCGGCGCCTGGGCGCAGGACCCGCTGACCAACCACCTCACCGGCTTCGTCCCGCAGGGCATCGGCGCCGACCTCATCGCCACCCTGGAGGGCTTCACCCGCCACGACGTGGACGCCTACGCGGCCGAGTCCCAGGCGCGGGCCACCGAGGCGTGGAAGGAGGGCCGGTTCGCCCGGTCCGTCGTCCCCGTGCGGGACCGCAACGGCCTGCTGGTACTCGACCGCGACGAGCACATCAGGCCCGGCACGACCGCCGAGTCCCTCGCCGCCCTGAAGCCGTCGTTCGCGGACGTCGGCGCGCTCGGCGGCTTCGACGCCGTGGCGCTGCAGAAGTACCACTGGGTCGAGGAGATCGACCACGTGCACCACGCGGGCAACTCCTCCGGCATCGTCGACGGCGCGGCCCTCACCGTCATCGGTTCCGCCGAGGCGGGTCGGCGGCACGGACTGCGCCCGCGGGCCAGGATCATGTCGGCGGCCGTCTCCGGCGCCGACCCGACGATCATGCTGACCGGGCCGGCCCCCGCCTCCCGCAAGGCGCTCGCCAAGGCCGGGCTGACCCCCGCCGACCTCGACCTGGTCGAGATCAACGAGGCGTTCGCGGCCGTCGTCCTGCGCTTCGTCCGGGATCTGGACCTGGACCCGGCGAAGGTCAACGTCAACGGCGGCGCCATCGCCATGGGCCACCCGCTGGGCGCGACCGGCGCGATGATCCTCGGCACGCTCGTGGACGTACTGGAACGCCGCGACCTGCGGTACGGGCTGGCCACCCTGTGCGTCGGCGGCGGCATGGGCATCGCCACCGTCGTCGAGCGCCTGTGACCGCCGTCCGATCCGGCCCCCGCACCCCGCCACCCACCGGCCCGCACCCTCCCTGGAGCACACATCCCATGGCCCCCGACGCCGAAAGCCGCACCATCCGCTGGGAAGAGGACGCCGACCACGTGGTCACCCTGGTCCTCGACGACCCCGACCAGTCCGTCAACACCATGAACGCGGCGTTCATCGACTCCCTCGACGCCGTCGTCGACCGCCTCGACGCCCGCCGAGACACCCTCAAGGGCGTCGTCGTCGCCTCCGCCAAGAAGACGTTCTTCGCGGGCGGCGACCTGCGCGACCTGAGCGCCGTCACCCCCGAGACCGCCGAGCGCTCCTTCGAGGCGGGCATGCGCGTCAAACGCGCCCTGCGCAGGCTGGAGACGCTGGGCGTGCCCGTCGTCGCGGCCGTCAACGGTGCGGCCTTGGGCGGCGGTTACGAGATCGCCCTGGCCTGCCACCACCGGATCCTGCTGGACCGCCCCGCCGCCCGCGTCGGTCTGCCGGAGGTGACCTTCGGACTGCTGCCCGGCGGCGGGGGAGTGACGCGCACGGTGCGGATGTTCGGCGTCGCCGAGGCGCTGCAGAAAGTGCTGCTGGAGGGACGCCAGTTCGCCCCGGCCGACGCCCTCGCCGCCGGACTGGTCGACGAGCTGGCCGCCGGCCCGGACGAACTCCTCGCCAAAGCACGGGCGTTCATCGAGGCCCACCCGAGGTCCGCGCAGCCCTGGGACACCCCGGGCCACCGCATCCCCGGCGGCACCCCGGCCCACCCCGCGCTGGCGAAGCAACTGCCCGCGCTGCCCGCCCTGCTGCGCAAGAAGCTGGGCGGCGCGCCGTATCCCGCGCCGCGCAACATCCTCGCGGCGGCCGTCGAGACCGCCCAGGTCGACATCGACACCGCCTTCGTGATCGAGGCCCGCTACCTCACCGACCTGGTCACCGGTCAGACGGCCAAGAACATGATCCAGGGGTTCTTCTTCGACCTCCAGTCGGTCGACTCCGGCGCCAACCGGCCCCAGGAGCTGCCCGCCCGCACGGTGCGCCGGGTCGCCGTCCTCGGCGGCGGCATGATGGGCGCGGGCATCGCGTACGCCTGCGCCAAGGCGGGCATCGAGGTCGTCCTGAAGGACGTGTCCGAGGAGGCGGCCGAGCGCGGCAAGGCCTACTCGGCCCGGCTGCTGGACCGTGCCGTCGCCAAGGGCCGCACGACCGAGGCGGAACGCGCCGCGTTCCTCGCCCGCATCACACCCACCGCCCGGGCCCGCGACCTGGCGGGCTGCGACGCGCTGATCGAGGCGGTCTTCGAGGACCCCGCGCTCAAGGCCGAGGTGTTCCGGGAGGCCGAGAGCCACGTGGCCGCGGACGCGCTGCTGTGCTCCAACACCTCCACCCTGCCCATCACCCTGCTCGCCGAGGCCGTCGACCGGCCCAAGGACTTCATCGGGCTGCACTTCTTCTCGCCGGTCGACAAGATGCGCCTGGTCGAGATCGTCAGGGGGAGGGAGACGGGCGACGAGGCGCTCGCCCGCGCCTTCGACCTCGTACGGCAGATCGGCAAGACCCCGATCGTCGTCAACGACAGCCGGGGCTTCTTCACCTCCCGCGTCATCGGCCGCTTCATCGACGAGGGCGTCGCCATGATCGCGGAGGGCTACGATCCGGCGACCGTCGAACAGGCCGCCGCGCAGGCCGGCTACCCGGCCAAGGTGCTCGCCCTGATGGACGAGCTCACCCTCACTCTGCCGCGCCGGATCCGCGAGGAGACCCGCCGCGCCGCGGAGCAGGCCGGTCAGGAGTGGCGCCCGCACCCCGCCGACACGGTCGTCGACCGGATGATCGACGAGTTCGGCCGCACCGGCCGCAGCGGCGGCGCCGGCTTCTACGACTACGCGGACGGCCGGCGGACCCGGCTGTGGCCGGGGCTGCGCGAGCACTTCACCGACCCCGCGCTGCGCGACGCCGACCTGACGGAGCTGTCGGAGCGGATGCTCTTCGTCGAGGCCCTCGACTCCGTGCGCTGCCTGGAGGAGGGCGTCCTGGTCTCCGTCGCGGACGCCAACGTCGGCTCGCTGCTCGGCATCGGCTTCCCGGCGTGGACCGGCGGCGTCCTGCAGTACGTCAACGGCTATCCGGGCGGCCTGCCGGGATTCCTGACCCGCGCACGGGAGCTGCGCGACGCGCACGGCGAGCGCTTCGCCCCGCCCGAGCTGCTGATCCGCAAGGCGGAGCGCGGCCAGACCTTCACCGACGCCTGACCCGCACCGCGCCGCGCCGCGCCGCACCCGGGTGCGGCCCGCCGGCCGGGCCGCACCCGCGTTCCGCCGTACCCGTTCTCCAGCAACCCCGTTCTTACGCAACCCCGTTCTTACGCAACCCCGTTTTCCCGCACCCCCCTTCTCCCGCACCCCCTTTCTCCCGCAACCCGTTCACCCGCACCGTTCCGTCCCAGCCCGCCAGGAGGCCCACATGACACCAGCCCCGCGCACCGACGGGGAACACGAGGCACCGCCCACGCTGCCGCTCCTGCTGGAGCGCAACGCCCGCCTCCACCCCGACCTGCCCGCCCTGAGCTGGCAGGAGCCGGGCGGCACCGGGAGCTCGACGCTCACCTGGCGACAGGTGCGGGAGCACACCGCGCGCCTCGCGGCCGGGTACGCGGCGCTGGGCGTGGGCCGCGGTGACCACGTGCTGCTGATGATGGGCAACCGGCCCGAGCACTGGCTGTCCGACCTGGCACTGGTCCGCCTCGGTGCCGTGCCGGTGAGCGTGTACGGCACCGCCGCGCCCCCGCAGATCGCCCACATCGCCCGCAACTGCCGGGCGGCGCTCGCCGTGGTGGAGGGCGCCGCGCAGGCGGAGGTGTGGGCGCCGCTGCTGGACGACGACGGCACCCCGCTCGAGCGGCTCGTCGTCGTGGAGCCGGGCCAGGAGGGCCGCCACTTCCCCTACGCGGCGCTGCGTGCGGAACCCCTCCCCGAGCAGTTCGGCAAGGTGCTGGACACCGCGCGTCCCGAGGACCCGCTGACCGTCGTCTACACCTCGGGCACGACCGGCGAGCCCAAGGGCGTGGTGCTGTCCCACCGGCACGTGCTGGCCAACGCCCGCGCGCTGGACGAGGTGGTGGAGCTGCCGCCGCACGTGGAGCACATCTGCTATCTGCCCTTCGCGCACATCGCGGAGCGGATGCTCGGCATCTACCTGCCCTGTCACCGCGCCTCGCACGTCCATCTGTGCGCCGACCCGGCCGCCGTCGCCGACGCCGTGCGGGCCGTGCGGCCGCGGCAGTTCTTCGGCGTGCCCAGGATCTGGGAGAAGCTGGCCGCCGCGGTCCGCGCGGGCCTGTCCGCGCTGCCGGCCGAGCAGCAGAGGGCCGTGGAGGAGGCCATGCGGGTGGCCCGCGAGCACGTCGGCTGCCGCGAGCGCGGCGAGCAGCCGCCCGCCGAACTGGAGGCGGCGTACGCCCGGAGCCGCGAGCGGGTGCTGCTGCCGCTGCTGGCGGCGGGCGGCCTGGACCGGATCAGCTGGGCGGCCAGCGCCTCCGCGCCCATGCCGCTGGACGTGGTGCGCTTCTGGGCGGGGTTCGGGATCGTCATCATGGACGCCTGGGGCCTGACGGAGACGACGGGGGTGGCCACCAGCAACAGCCCCCGCACCGGGTTCCGGCTGGGCTCCGTCGGGCGTGCCGTCTCCTGCGTGCGGGTGCGGATCGCCGACGACGGGGAGATCGAGGTGCGGGGCGAGTCCGTCTTCGCCGGTTACCTCCAGCAGGACGGGTCGGTGCGCTCGGCGCTCGACGAGGACGGGTGGCTGCGGACGGGCGACATCGGCCGGCTCGACGACGACGGCTACCTCTGGATCACCGACCGCAAGAAAGAGATGATCATCACCTCGACCGGGAAGAACGTCTCCCCGGCGCTGGTGGAGAACACCCTCAAGGAACACCCCCTGATCGGGCAGGCCATGGTGCACGGCGACAACCACTCCTACCTGGTGGCGCTCCTGGTCCTCGACCCCGAGGCGGCTCCCGCCTGGGCCGCCGCCCACGGCATCGAGGCCGGCGACGATCCGGCGGCCCTGGCCGGGCACCCCGAGGTGCGCCGCGAGGTGGACCGGGCGGTGGCCGCCGCCAACAGCCGGCTCAACCGGACCGAACAGGTCAAGCGGTACCGCCTGCTGGGGCAGGAGTGGGGACCGGCGACGGGCGAGCTGACCCCGTCGCTGAAGATGCGCCGCAAGGTCATCCGCGAGAAGTACGCCACCGACCTGGCGCAGCTCTACGACGACTGAGGCGCCGCGTACCCGAAGGCCGACGGCCGCCCCGCATCCGCGCGGGGCGGCCGTCGGCGTGTGCGCTCAGAGGCCGTAGCTCTTGCCGATGATGTCCCGCTGGATCTCGCTGGTGCCGCCGTACACGGTGGAGACGACCGCGGACCGCAGGTGGCGTTCCATGCCGTACTCGGTGGCGTAGCCGTAGCCGCCCATCATCTGCATGCACTCCAGCGCGACCCGCCTGGCCGTCTCGGTGGCCTTCAGCTTGGCCATGGACGCCTCGCGGGGGAACAGCCGGTCCGGCTGCGTGTCGCAGTCCGAGGCCACCTCGCGCACCAGCAGCCGCGCGCACTCGATCTCCGTGGCGAGGTCGGCGACCCGGTGCCGCAGCGCCTGGAAGGAGCCGATCGGACGGCCGAACTGCTCCCGCTCGCGGACGTAGGCGACCGCGTCGTCGAAGGCCCGGCGGGCCAGGCCCAGCATGTTGGCGGCCAGGAACAGCCGTTCGTGGTTCAGCCCGGCCATCAGTTGCTGCCAGCCCTGGTCGACCTCGCCGACGACGGCGTCGGCGGGCAGCCGCACGCCGGTGAGGAAGACGTCGTTGACCTCACGGCCGCCCATGGTCTCGATGCCCCGGATCTCCACGCCCGGCGTGTCGGCGGGGAGGTGGAACATGGTGAGGCCGCCGTGCTTGTCGGCGCCGGTCCGGGCCACCAGCAGGATGCTGTCGGCGATGTGGGCGTTGGAGATCCACGTCTTCTGACCCTCGATCAGCCAGCTGCCGTCCGGCTGCCGTTCGGCGCGGCAGCGCAGCGCGCCCACGTCCGAACCGGCGGCCGGTTCCGACATGGCGATGGCGAGGACCGAGCCGTCCGCGGCGGCGCCGAGCACCTCGCGCCGCTGCCGCTCGGAGCCGAACCGCTCGTAGGCCTTGGCGGTGATGACGGTGGTGACGAAGCCCCCGGCCGGCACCATCCCGTAGGAGGTCTCCTCCAGGAAGACGCAGGCGTCGGCCAGGCCGCCGCCCGCGCCGCCGTACTCCTCGGGCAGGCAGACGCCGAGCCAGCCGAGTTCGGCGAGCATGCCGTAGATCTTGGGGTTGTGCGGTTCCCGGCCGCCCTGGGTCAGCGCGTCGCGCTGCTCCCGGGTGCCGCACTCGCGCCGGGCGAAGTCACGGACGGCGGCGGCGAAATCCGACTGCTGCGGGGTGAGACGGCTTCCCATGGAGTCCTCCGGAGATCGATGGAGATACATATATATGAGTGTTGTTTCAATGTTGCTAACCGGGGAGGTGCCGGTACCGTGAAAGGCACCATGAAGACTTCTGCTAACGACTCCCTGCTCGCGCGGGCCATCGCCCGGCCCGAGACGGAGGAAAAGCTGGCGCGGCAGATCCTCGACGCCGCGGTGGAACAGTTCACGACCTTCGGGCTGCGCCGCTCCTCGGTGGACGACGTCGCCAAACGGGCCGGTGTGTCGCGGGTGACGGTGTACCGCCGTTTCCAGAACAAGGACGGCCTGGTCGAGGCGTGCCTGCTGCGGGAGGGCAGCCGCTTCTTCAAGAAGCTCGACTCCGCGGTCGCCCCGCTGCCCACCATGGAGGACCGCGTCGTCGAGGGCTTCGTGGTCACCCTGCGGTACACCCGGGCCCATCCGCTCTTCGGCGGACTGCTCAGGCTCGAGCCGGAGGTCGTCCTGCCCTACATGACCGTCCAGGGCGGGCCGACCCTCGCCGCCACCACCGAGTACCTGACGGGCCATCTGCGCCGCGCGCAGCAGACCGAGGGCCGGCCCGAGAGCGATCCCCGGCCGGTGGCGGAGCTGATGGTGCGGGTCGCGGTCTCCTTCCTGCTCAACCCGGCCAGCTGCATCCAGATGGACGACGACGAGCAGGCCCGCGCCTTCGCCCGCCGCTACCTCGCCCCGCTGCTGGACGCCTGAGCGCCGCTCAGCGCCGCTGGTGCAGCCGGCGGGCGAGGGCGATGACGCGGGCCTTCGCCGCGGCCGGGGTGCGGAAGGACGTCAGGTCGACCGGCGCGGCGAAGCGCCGCACGGTGACCGACTGCGGCGCGGTGAACGCCAGCAGTCCGTCCGCCCCGTGGACGCGGCCGAACCCGGAGTCGCCGGAGCCGCCGAAGGGCAGGGCGGGCACGGCGGCGAAGCCGAGGACGGAGTTGACGGACACCGCGCCCGCGCGCAGCCGGGCGGCGATCGCGGCGCCGGCGCGCCCGCTGCCGGTGAACACCGCGGCGCCGAGCGCGTACCGGGAGGCGTTGGCGCGGCGCACCGCCTCGTCCACGTCCGCCACCGCGTTGACGGCGACGGTCGGCCCGAAGGTCTCCTCGGTCATGGCGGGCGAGTCCTCCGGCACGTCGACCAGGACCACCGGGGCGACGAACGGCGCCGACAGCGACTCCACCCCGCCGAGCGCGGCGCGCGCCCCGGCCGCCAGGGCCTCGCGGACGTGCCGCTCCACCACGGCCGTCTGGGACGGCATCGTCATCGGCCCGTAGGCGGCGTCCGCTCCGGTGCCGGGGCGCAGCACGCGGGCCCGTTCCACGATCTTCTCGCACAGTGCCGCGTGCACCTCGCGCACGGCGTAGACGCGCTCCACGCCCGCGCAGGTCTGCCCGGCGTTGCCCAGCGCGCCCCACACCACCGCGTCCGCCGCCGCGTCCAGGTCCGCGTCGGCCGTCACGATCACCGCGTCCTTCCCTCCGCACTCGGCCAGGAACGGCGTCAGCGACTCCGCGCAGACCGCCATCACCTTGCGCGCGGTCCCCGGCGAGCCGGTGAAGGCCACCTTGTCGACACCGCAGCGGACCAGCGCCTCGCCCGTCGCCGCCCCTCCGGTGACGACGGCGAGCAGACCGGCGAACTCGGGCACGGCCGCCTCGAAGCACTCGGCCAGCGCGATCCCGGTGCCCGGGGTGTACTCCGACGGCTTGAACACGACGCCGTTGCCGGCCGCGAGCGCGTAGCCGACGGAGCCCATGGGCGTGTAGACGGGGTAGTTCCAGGGGCCGATCACCCCGACGACGCCGAGCGGGCGGTGCACGACCGTCGCCGCCTGGTTGGCGGCCACCAGCCCGGTGCGCACCCGGCGCCGGCCCAGCACCCGGCCGGCGTTGCGCGCCGCCCAGTCCAACTGGCCCAGTGCCAGCAGCAGTTCGAGTTGCGCGTCCTGGCGCGGCTTGCCCGTCTCGGCCGACACGGTGTCCGCCACGCGGTCCAGCGACGCGGCCAGCTCCCGCTTGAACGACAGCAGATGGGCGCGGCGCCGGGAGGCGGGCAGCGCGGCCCAGCGGCCGGCGGCGGCGCGGGCCCGGTCCACCGCCGCGGCGACCTCGGACGGCCCGTGGACCGGGTAGTGGGCGAGCGGTTCTCCGGTGGCCGGGTCCTGGGAGGCGAAGGTGGCTTCGGTGACCTCCGTGACCTCGGTGGCTTAGGTGGCTTCGGTGGCTTCGGTGGCTTCGGTGGTGCCGGGTCGGCGGGTGGTGTGCGTCATTGCTGCTCCTGCGGTGAGGTTTCTTCGGCGAGAGGGGCGAGGGGCCTGCTGTGCGCCCAGTGCGGGCCGAGGTCGTCGAGGGTCCAGCCGAACGGGTAGCTGCGGGGCTTGGTGCGGTGCGGGAGCCAGTCGGGCCGGGCCGGCAGCCGGCGTACCAGGGCGGCGCGGGCCCGCAACGCGCGGTGGGCCGCCGTGCGCAGCCAGCGGGGCTGGGGGCGGAAGCCGAGGGCGGCCAGCAGCGGTTCGTCCAGCAGCGCCAGCGAGACACGGGCGACCAGCGGCCGCAGCGGGCGCGGGAACCAGCCGGTGATGACCCGCAGGGTCGCCGCCGCCACCCGCCGGTTGGCGGGGTCGTAGGCGAACATCTCCTTCTCGTAGTCGTCGTGCAGCCGCTCGAAGCCGGCGTAGTCGCCGGGCAGGTCGGCGATGCCCATCAGCTCGCCCATGCGCCGTCCGACCAGGGCCATGCTTTCCGTCTCCTGCGGGGACAGCGCGCGCCATCCGTAGCGGTCGATCCAGCGTTTGGGGCCGACCACGGTGGTGGCCAGGACGTAGAGGTAGTCCTCGTTGGGTATGCGGTAGCGGCCGTGGATGCGGTTGAGGTGACGGGCGGTGGCCCGGCCGTGCTCGGAGTCCATGCCCTCGCGGACCATCTCGTAGGCGATCAGCACCGTGTCGTCGTACCGCTTCTGGCCCGCGCGTTCGAACTCCTGGGTGTGGTCGAGGAGTTGCGAGATGCGCGGCACGCCGTAGTCGCGCAGGAAGGCGACCGAGACGCCCTGGAGGTAGTCCCAGGGGAACTCGTACTGGGTGAGCCACCAGAAGATCTGCTCGTAGTCCTTGTGCGGGTCCAGTCGTTGGATGCGGCGGAGCCGGCTGTAACGGCCCATGGGTGTCGTCTCCTATCGCGGCCGGCTGTGTGCGCTCAGGTCGGAGAAGTTGACCGTCTCGGCGTCGACCAGCACCTGTCCGGCCTCGACGGCGGTGACCGACAACTGAGGCAGCTGCACGGCGATGGGCAGGTTGGCGGGGACGAGGTCGGCCCCGATGCAGATGCGGGGGGTGCTGACGTCGATGACGGGGATGGTGATGGAGCCGGTCAGCACGGTGACGTAGATGTCGACCTGGGGGATGTCGAGGTCGACGTCGATCGTCTGCGTCTGGCCGCCGGTGTCGAGCCGGAAGGAGTAGTTGTCGGCCACCAGCCGGTCGGCGTGCACCCACAGCACCTTCATCCGCCCGCCGTCGGCCGTGGTGAGGTAGGTCGCGCCGTGGATGATGGCCCCGTAGGCGGTCAGGCTGTCCGCGCCGACCTCCGGGTAGACGGTGTTGACCGGATAGGTCGCGCGGGGGCGGCCCGGTTGGCCGCCGAGGACGATCGGCGGGCGCAGCGCCGTCAGGTCGTCCGGGTCGTCGGGCATCCGGCCGGGTACGGCTTCCCCGGGCTCGGCGTCGTCGCCGGATTGGTCGGGGTCGGGCAGCCCTCCGGTGTCGACGCCGGTGATGCAGGGGAGGGTGACCTGGGCGCCCTTGGCGGTCCTGTCCGGTCCGTCCGCCGCGGGGCTGTCGGTGCCGCTTTCCTTCCCGCCGCCGGGGCTGTCGTCGCCGGGGTGCGTCGCCCCGCCGGACGGCGACGCGGCGGCGGACGCGGACGTGGACGCGGTGGCGGAGGCGGAAGGGGTGGCGGCGGGACCGGTGCCGGTGGGGGCGGGGGTCGTCGCCGGTGTCTCCCAGGGCCAGTTGATCGTGGGCCAGGGCACGGGCAGGAGGTCCTGCGCCGGGGCCGCCCCCGCGGTGCCGGCGGCGGCCCCCGCGGTGCCGGCGGCGGCCGGCAGCGCGGCCGCCGCGAGTACCGTGCTCACGGCGAAGAGGACCGCGCCCCGCGCCCGGCCGTGCCGCCTGCCGGGGCGGGCGCGGTCCTCACAGGCTTTTGGGAGGTCGCCCTCCCGTCCCGCGGCCCGGAGCCCGCGGCGCGCGTCCGCCCGCGCCACCCGTCCCGTCCCGGCCGCCGCTCCGGTCACCCGTCCCGTCCCGGCCGCTCCGGTCACCCGTGCCACCCCGGCCGCCGCGTGCGGCCGGGTGTCCCCGGCGGGCCCGGTCTGCTGCTGGGCCTCCTCGGCGCGGTCGGCGTCCTCCCTGCCGGAGCCAGGGGTGTCCGGCTCCGCGGGCGCGGGCCCCGGCATCCAGCCGAACGCCATCGAGGAGCCGATGAGGCCCGCCATCATGCCGATGCCGAAACCGCCCAGGTTGGTGGTCGCCATCGACGTCAGCGACGCGACCGCGGTGACGATCGAGACGAACATGCGCTGGTCGGGCTTGAAGAGGAAGAACACTCCGCCCGCGACGAGGACGACGCTGATGCCGACGGCCGACATGGCGCCCACGCCCACTTTGATCATCAGCGGGAGCGGGGCGAGCGGGATGGCGACCATCTCCACACCGCCCGCGATGACCCACATCGCGGCCCAGAACGGCCGCCTCCTGCGCCATCCGCGCGCTGCGCGCCGCAGCCGCGGCGCGGGCAGCATCCGGTCGAGCCAGTCGCCGGTCTCACGGGCGAGTTCCGACAGGAAGCCGAGAACGAAGGTGAACATGGCCTGAGTCCGTCCTCGCCGCCGTCAGAAGCACTGCTTGCCGGTGCGGCTGAACTCGATCTGGAGCTTTTCCAGCGTCAGGGTGCCTCCGTTGGCGGAGTAGGCCGTGCTCTTGACGTCGTGGGCGACGGCCGTGCTCGCCTGGACGCCGAAGACACCCTTCGGTCCGGTCACGCCCGGTGCGCCGGTGAGGGTGGAGGCGTCCCGGCCGGCCTGGACGCCGGTGACCTTCCCGCCGCCGCCGGTGAGCGCGTCCGCGTTCACCACCAGGTTGCTGCCCTCCAGCGGCTTGTCCGCGCCCGAGTGCACCAGCATGGAGATCTTCCCGACGACGGGCAGCTTCTGCTCCAGCGAGACGCACACGTCGGAGACCGTGCCGTTCTTCACCGCGGCCAGCAGGACCGGCTTGGCGTCGTCGGCCGAGTCGCCGATGGAGGAGGGGAAGGACGACACACCCTCCGCGGTGACCTCCGAGGCGGCGACCTTGAACGCCGTTCCCGAGACGGCGAAGGAGGCGGCCAGCGCCCCCTGCGCGAGGGCGATGCCCAGCGCGCCCACCGCCAGCGTGCACGGGACGAACATGACGGCGCTGCGTTTCCAGTGGGTACGGCCCTCACCCTGGGTGTTCCGTGGAGTATGTGCCGTTCTGTCGCTCATGGTGCGTCCTTCCCGTTCCGGGTTGTTCGGCGGCATGACGTGCGGCATGACGTGTGGCGTGACGTGGGGGGTGAAACGCGGAGCGGATCACCGAGAGAGTCGAAGATACAAAAACTATTGACTTGTTTCACAGGGCACGTCAATACTCCGGACACGACGGAGAAACGGAGGCGCCATGACCGCTCTGCCGCACACGTCCGAAGCGTCAACTGACTTCAGGGGCAAGGGAGTCGAGGCTTCCTCGCAGATCCGGGCGCCGCGCCGCGGCGACGCGGTCTGGCGCTGCTTCGGCGACATCCGCGCGACCCTGATGGCCCCGCAACTGCTCCTGCTGCAGGTCTCGCACCCCGTGGTCGGCGCGGGAGTCGCGGACCACAGCAACTTCCGCGCCGAGCCCTGGCCACGCCTGGTGCGCACCCTGCTGTCGCTCACCACGGTCGTCTACGGCGGCCAGGAAGCCGCCACGGCCGAGGCGCGCCGGCTGATCCAGGTGCACACGCCGATGAAGGGCACCGACTCGGCGGGCCGCCGCTACCACGCCCTCAACCCCGAGGCCTACCACTGGGTGCACGCGACGCTCGTCAAGGGCCCGGTCGACGCGCAGCGCCTGTTCGGCAAGGGCATGACCGACGGCGAACTCGAGGCGTACTACCGCGGAATGCGCGACGTCGGGCGCGTGTGGGGCCTGAAGGACCATCATCTGCCGCCCGACTGGCCGTCGTTCGTCGAGTACTACGACGACATGGTCGCGGAGCGCCTGGAGTACAACCGGTCCGTCCAGGACGTCCTCGACGAACTCTCCCGCCCCGCCAAGCCGTTCGCCTGGATATCCGGCCCGCTGTGGCGGCCGTTCGCCCGCGTCGCCGCCCACTTCGCGCTCCTGGTCACCGTCGGCACCCTGCCGCCGGACCTGCGGGAACGTCTCCACCTGCGCTGGAGCGCGCGACAGGAACGCGCCCTGCGGCGCTTCGCCCGGCTGGTGCGGATGCTGACGGCGCTGGTGTCGCCCCCGCTGCGGATCACCGTCTCCCTGGCCATCGCCTACTGGGCGACCCACCGGCCGGGCACCGAAGCCGCGGCGCGCCGGCGGCCCCTGGGAGCGTGGTGACATGACCACCAGGTCCGAGCCCGTCCCGTTCGCCCCCGGCTCCATCCTGTGGGACATCGCCGGCGACGTCCGGCTGCTGCTGTCCCTCCCGGCCGCCACCGTCCTGCAGGTCGCCCACCCGGCCGTCGGCGCCGGCGTCGACGAGCACTCGGTCTTCCGCACCGACCCCTGGGGCCGCGCCCAGCGCTCCCTGGAATCCCTCCAGTTGTGGGTCTACGGCGGCGAGCGGGCGATCGAGGAGGGCCGCAGGCTGCGCCGGCTGCACAAGGGCATCAGCGGCACCGACACCCACGGCCGCGCCTACCACGCCCTGACCCCCGCCTACTACGCCTGGGTCCACGCCACCGCCTACCCGGCCTTCCTGCGAGCGGCCCGGTACATGTCCCGCCCGCTCGACGAGCAGGACGAGCGGCGCCTGTACGACGAACTGCTCCAACTCGGCGACATCCTCGGCATCCACCGGCGCGACATGCCGCCCACCCCGAAGCGTACTGGCCGTATTTCGACGCCATGGTCCGCGACTAACTGGAGAACACGGTCGTCGCGCGGGAACTCCTCGACCCCCGCAGGCCCATCCCGCCGCCGGACGGCGCCCGCGCACCGCTGCGCCTGGTCTGGCCGCTGCTGCGCCCGGCCCTGGCGCGGCTGCACGTGTTCGTCACCACCGGCCTGCTCCCGCCCGCCGTCCGCGAGCACCTCGGCCTGACCTGGAGCGCCCGGGACGAACGCAGGCTGCGCCGCTTCGGCGCCGTCGTGCGCACCCTCGTACCGCTGCTGCCGGAACGGCTGAGGTACCTGCCCGTCGCCCGTGCCGCCCGCCGCGCGGCGAGTGAACATGCAACTTCGGCCAGGACTGGTCTGTTTGAGCCACCGAAAGATCAATAATCTGTACCTCGAACGTATGCACCTACTTCGAGGAGTTCCGTGTCCACTGCGCAGCAGGTTCCCGACATTCTCTCGCCCGAGTTCGCCGAGAATCCCTACCCCGCCTACGCGGTGATGCGGGAGGAAGCGCCCCTGATCTGGCACGAGGCCACCCAGAGCTACATCATCTCCCGCTACGAGGACGTCGAGCGCGTCTTCAAGGACAAGCAGTCGGAGTTCACGACCGACAACTACAACTGGCAGGTGGAGCCGGTCCACGGCAAGACCATCCTGCAGCTCAGCGGCCGTGAGCACGCGGTGCGGCGCGCTCTCGTCGCCCCCGCGTTCCGCGGCAGCGACCTGCAGGAGAAGTTCATGCCGGTGATCGAACGCAACTCGCGCGAACTCGTCGACGCGTTCCGGCACACGGGGTCGGCCGACATCGTCACCGACTACGCGACCCGCTTCCCGGTCAACGTCATCGCGGACATGCTGGGCCTGGACAAGGCCGACCACGCCAAGTTCCACGGCTGGTACACCTCCGTGATCGCCTTCCTCGGCAACCTCTCCGGCGACCCGGAGGTGACCGCCGCGGGCGAGCGCACCCGGGTGGAATTCGCCGAGTACATGCTGCCGATCATCCGCGAGCGCCGGGAGAACCTGGGCGACGACCTGCTGTCCACGCTGTGCGCCGCCGAGGTCGACGGTGTGAGGATGAGCGACGAGGACATCAAGGCGTTCTGCAGCCTGCTGCTCGCCGCCGGCGGCGAGACCACCGACAAGGCGATCGCCGGCATCCTCGCCAACCTGCTGCTGCACCCCGAGCAGTTGGCGGCCGTCCAGCAGGACCGGAGTCTGATTCCGGCCGCCTTCGCCGAGACTCTGCGCTACACCCCTCCGGTCCACATGATCATGCGCCAGGCGGCCACCGACGTCGAGGTCACCGGCGGCACCATCCCGAAGGCCGCCACGGTGACCTGTCTCATCGGAGCCGCCAACCGGGACGAGCGCCGCTACCGCAACCCCGACCGCTTCGACATCTTCCGCGACGACCTGAACACCACCTCGGCGTTCTCGGCCGCCGCCGACCACCTCGCCTTCGCGCTCGGCCGGCACTTCTGCGTCGGCGCCCTGCTCGCCAAGGCAGAGGTGGAGGTCGGCCTGAACCAGCTGCTCGACGCCATGCCCGACATCCGTCTCGCCGACGGATTCGACCCGGTCGAGGAGGGTGTGTTCACCCGCGGCCCGAAGGCGCTGCCGGTGCGCTTCACTCCCGTCACCGGCTGACCGACCGCCGTTCTTCCGCCCGCGTCCTCCGCGCGCCCGGGGATCTCCGCCCGTTCCCCGTCCGGCCCGCGGAGGACGCGGTCACTGCACGGAAGGGGTGAACCGCACCGGCATCGACGTCAGTCCGCGCATCCAGATCGACGGACGCCAGGTCAGCTCCCACGTCTCGACGCCCAGCACGATGTCGGGCAGCCGCTCCAGCAGCGTCTCCACCGCGGTGCGTGCCATCACGTCCGCCAGCAGCGGGGCCGGATACGGGCAGCGGTGCTCGCCGTTGCTGAAGGACAGGTGCGCGGAGTTCTCCGCCCCGACGTGCGAGTCGGGCCAGATCTGCGGGTCGGTGTTGGCCGCGGCGAGACCGAGGACCAGGCAGTCGCCCTCGCGGATGAGCCGACCGCCGAGCTGCGTGTCGCGCACGGCCCAGCGGCCGATGAAGTTCTGCGTCGGCGTGTCCAGCCACAGCACCTCGTTGAGCGCGTCCCCCACGCTGACCCGACCGCCCGAGACGTTGACGGCGAAACGCTCGTCGGTCAGCAGCAGACGCAGGGTGTTGCAGATCCAGTTCGCGGTGGGCTGCTGCGCCGCGGCGATGACGGAGATCAGGTCCTGCACGATCTCCTCGTCGGCCAGCCCGGCCGGGTGCTGCAGCATGCGGGAGGTGACGTCCGGACCGGGCCGCTCCCGCTTCTCCTTCACCAGCCGCATGATGCGCTCCCCGACCCGCATGTACGCGGCGACCGGGTCGTCGCCCTCGCCGGCGTCCAGCGAGATCCGCAGGTCGTCGACGAGCTGGTCGACGTCGGCGTCGCCGTACACACCGCACATCCACAGCACGGCACGGGCCGGCAGGGCGTGCGCGTACATGCTCATCAGCTCGGCCTGACCGCTGCCGGAGAAGGAGCTGATCAGATGGTCGGCGATCAGCTCGCACTCGCGGGCCAGCTCGAACTGGTCCACGCCCTCCAGCGCCTGCGTGATCACGCCGGCCCGCCGCTGGTGCTCGGGTCCCTCGGTGAACAGCACGGACGGCTGGTAGCCGACGAACGGCAGCAGCGGCCAGTCCGGCGGGATGTTCGGCCACTGGTTCCAGCGCCGGGAGTCCCGCGCGAACAGCTCGTCATGGCTGGTGACGTAGCAGACCTCGGGATAGCCGAGGACGAGCCAGGCCGGTATGCCGCCGTCGAGGAGCACGGGCGCGACCGCTCCGTGCTCCCGGCGCATGGTGCGGTACAGCTGCGACGGCGTCTGCTGGTACTCCAGGCCGCCCAGCTGTACGGCGTCGGCGTGCGCGGGGCAGCCGGGCGGGGGCGTGCTCGCGGAAGGGGAGCCGGTGGTGTCGCTCACTGTGTTCTCTCCTGGGACAGGGCCATTGCGTAGAGGTGGTCCACGAGAGCGATGAGGACCTCCTTGCCCGACGACCTGAGCCGCGCATCGCAGTCGATCATGGGCACGTGTGCGCCCAGGGCGAGCGCCTGACGGATCTCCTCGAGCGAGAACCGGTTGTCGTCGTCGTCGAACCGGTTGACGGCCACCACGAACGGCGTCTTGTGGTGTTCGAGCCGGTCGATCGCGTACCAGGAGTCCTCCATGCGGCGGGTGTCGACCAGGACGACCGCCCCCAGCGTGCCGGAGAAGAGCCGGTCCCACAGGAACCAGAAGCGCTCCTGGCCGGGCGCGCCGAACAGGTAGAGCACCATGCGGTCGTTGAGGCTGATGCGGCCGAAGTCGAACGCGACGGTGGTCGTCGTCTTGCGTTCCACGCCGGCCGTCTCGTCGACGCCCTGCCCGGCCTGCGTCATCACCTCTTCGGTGTTCAGCGGCCGGATCTCGCTGACCGAGCGGACCAGGGTGGTCTTGCCGACGCCGAAGCCGCCCACGACGACGATCTTCAGGCCGGTCTCGGCGGCGTCGGCCAGCGGCGTGCGCTGGGAGGGCAGCTCAGAGGTTGCGGAGCCCATGGAGCACCTCCTGGAGCAGGGCGGTTTCGGGGAGGTCCGCGACAGACCGGGCCGCGCGGGGGTGACGGGCGCTCACCTTGCCCATGGCATGGAGGTCGCCGAGGAGGATCCTGACCACGGTGATGGGCAGCTTCAGCTCGGCCGAGACCTCGACCAGCGCGGTCGGGTGCTGGCACAACTCGAGGATGCGGACGTGTTCCGACTGCATGCCGGCCGTGGGCTCGCACTCGCTGACGATCAGTGTCACCAGGTCGAACGAGTCGTCGGCCTCGCTGCGGCCGCCCGTGACCGTGTAGAGCCGGTCGGGATCGCCGATGTCCACGGGTTTGTGGCTCACGCTGTGGCACCCCTGCTGACGGGCGTGCGCGGCTCGGCGCGCAGGTGCTCGCCGATCTGGTCCACCATCTCGGTCATCTGGTGACCGACGACGCCCGGGTCGGCGTTCTCGTCGGCGACGACCGCGAGGTGCGCGCCCTGGCCGGCCCCCACGACGAACAGCAGGCCCCCGTGGAATTCGGTCATGGAGTGCCGGACGCCGCCCGACCCGTCGCCGAACTCCACGGACGCGCCCTGCGCGAGCGCCTGGATGCCCGAGCAGATGGCCGCCAGCTGGTCGGCCTGGTCGAGGGTCATGTGGTCGGTCCAGCACAGTTTCAGGCCGTCCCGGGACAGCACGAGGGCATGACGCGTTCCCGGAGTGCGCTCCAAGAGGTTCGTCAAGAGCCAGGTCAGGCTGTTGTCAGTGGTCTCCATGGTGGCTGGGACGGGTCATGACCGGCGGAGGGTCACCCGGCCCGTTCCTCCAATCCAACGAGGTGCAGCGAATCGGTGCAGGGGGTGGTGTGGGCTGTGCGGCCCTGAGCTGTGCGGAAGGCCGGACCTAGTCCTCGGACTCGGTCTCGTCTCCGGTGCGGGTGCCGGGCTCGGCGGGGGAGCCGCCGGCCTGCCGGCTGCGGTGGAAGGCGGCGAACTGGCTTCCGGCGTTGCGTGCCGGACCCGTCTCGTTCGCCGAAGACCGCGACCGGTCCGGTTTCGGCCGGCCCCGCTCCGCCTCGGCCATGGTGCGTCCGGGGGCCCGCACGGGCAGCCCGTTGGGGGTGGCCGACGTCCCCCTGCGGGGCGTCTCGGCGCGGGGCGTCACGTCCGCCCGCGCCACCGACGGGGACCGCGGAGGGAGGGGCGCCTCGGCCGCGGGGGCGGGGGCCGGCGCGGGTACGGCCGGGGTCTCGGCGCCGGCCGTGCGGCGCTCGGCGGTGACCGGCTCACGCTGCTGGGCCACGAGCTCCGGCGGCAGGAGGACGACGACGCCGGTACCGCCGCGCGAGGAGGGCCGGTAGTTGACGCTGATGCCGTACTTGAGCGCGAGACGGCCCACCACGCCCAGGCCGAGCCGGGTGCCCTGCAGCGAGGCGAGGTCGGTGACGTTGCCCGAGACCGCCTCCTCGGCCCGGCGCATGGCGGCGTCGGACATCTTCAGACCGCTGTCCTCGATGGTCACGACGATGCCGGCGCTGCGCTCCTCCACGTACACGTGGACCTCGTCGATCGGCGGGGAGAAGTTGGCGGCGTTGTCCATGAGTTCGGCCAGCAGGTGCATCACGCCCTCGGCCGCGAAGCCCGCGATGGCGGCCTTGCTGGAGTTGTGCAGGCGCACCCGCCGATAGGCGGCGATCCGGCCGACGGCGCCCCGCAGGATGCTCTCCATGACGATCGGCTTGTTCCACACGCGGCTGGGACGGCCTCCCATGAGAAGGGCCAGCCGGTCGGTCATCAGACCCAGCTGGGAAGTGCTGTGGTCCAGGCGCAGCAGGTCGCCGAAGACCTCTCCGCCGTGCCGGTCCTGCATGTCGCGCAGGTCGGCGAGCATGCTGACGGTCTTGGCCTGGACCCGGCTGAGCGCCTTCGCGGAGGCGGCCTGCGCGGCGGCGGACCGGCGCTCGCTGTAGGCGAGTTCCCTGACGAACGATTCGGCCGGGGTGCGCAGCAGCGGGTTCTGCGGCCAGTCGAGCTTGGCCAGAACGGTGTCGGCGGAGCTTCCGTCCCGCAGCAGGGCGACCGCGGCGGGCAGCGTCTCGTGCGTCAGGCGCTCGAGTTCCGCGGTGCCCTGGGACAGTTCGCGCTGCATGAAGCCGAGTTCCGTGTGCGCCTCGGCGGACCGGCGGATCGCCTCGGCGATCTCGGTGGCGAAGACGTGCAGGATCTGCCGCAGATAGGGGTCGGTGGGGGTGGCCGCACGGGCCAGCGCCTCGTCGGCGCCCACGCCGCTCTTGAGCTGCCGCGCGATGGTCGGCAACGTGACGTTGACCAGCTGGGCGGTCTCCACCGCCTGCTGGGTCCAGTTGTTCTTGGTCATCTCCAGTTCGCCGCCCCGCGCGGCGACTTGGCGGCGCGCGCGGCGCAGCAGGGCGGAGCTGGTCGCGGCGATGCCGGCGATGCAGCACCAGGCGACGGCCGCCGTGCCCATCACCCACGGGCGGGCGCTGTCCGGGGCGGCGGCGATCACCGCTCCGGCGCCCGCGGCGGGCGCGATCAGGGCCGTGGCGAAGGTGGCCGGGATGGAACGCCCCTGCGCAGATCGGCGCTGGTGGGGTTGAGCAGGCACTGACATTCCGCGGTCCCTCGGTCCGTGAGAGCAGGAGTACGTGGACGACTGAAACATCGCCGACAGGCCGGAGGACGGATGACCATCTTCCAGATCAAGCACGCCGCTCATGCTAGTCATCGCTTCCGGCGGTCGGTCCCGGCAGAGCGGCTCATTGTTCGGAGATCGACACTTCGTCGGGAAAAAAGTCAGGACCCCGGTGCGGTGTGGTAGTTGCGCCGAGTTGACGTCGGTCGATCTCAAACGGGCGGCAGTTGGCGCTTTCGGGCATTCTTCGAACGGCTTGATGCGTGTCGCATGAGCTGAAACCTTATCGGGTAGGTCGATTTTCAGCCAACTGTCTTACCGATGTCGGCGTCATGGGTCGGACGCCTCCCGCGCGGCCGCCCCGGAGGCGCGTCCCGTCCGCGTCCGCGATGCCGATGCCGTGCGGATCGTGGAGAAGGGAGGGCGGATGCGGCGAACCTGTCGCCCCGCGGCCCCCGGTCCTCCCTCTTGCACGAGCCGGAGGCCGACCGGGTTCAACGACGCTGGTGTTGAGGTTGCGTACGGCCGCGATTCGGGGGTATCCGAGTGCCGTTAGCCGTGTTGCTCAGGACGAGGGTGGCGGTGTGGGCCAGTGGTGCACGAAGACGAGGATCAGCCGCTGGTCAGCCGTCCCGTGTCCGCGGCCGTGGCCCTCGGCGCCGGAGAGCCGATCGCCGAGGCCCGCCGGGCCGCGCGCCGCTTCATGGCCGAGGTGCAGTCCGTGCACGGGATCCCGGTGTCGGACCGCGCCATGGGCACGGTGGAACTGGTGGTCAGCGAGCTGGTGACCAACGCCTACAAGTACGCGCCCGGCCCGTGCCTGCTCGACCTGGAGGTCGGCGACGGAGCCGTGGAGATCAGCCTGTGGGACGGCGACCCGACCCTCCCGGTGCCCCAGGCCGCCGACCCGGCCCGGGTCGGGAAGCACGGGCTGGAGATCGTCATGGCGGTGTGCCGCAGCTTCGAGGTCCGCCGTGAGCCGGTGGGCAAGCGGGTCAGGGCCACGATCATGCTCGCCGACGATCCGGGCGGCCACCCGGCGGGCCGCCTGATGTGACCGCGACGCGCCTGTCAGGCGCGGGCGAAGGCCAGTACCGCCAGCAGGGTGGCCGGCCGTCGGGTGGAGAGGTACAGGTAGGGGGCCGGGCAGTCCGGGTCGTCGATCTCGATGCGCAGCGCCGTCGGGACGTAGCTGCGCAGCAGCATCAGCGCCCGCACGTCGGCCCGGCGGGTGCGCCAGAGGAACGCCTCCTCCTCGTCCAGCATCTCCGCCGCGCCGAGGGAGGCGAGCGGGAACCGCATCGCACCCGCCCGGAGATGACTGCCCGTCACCACGATGCCGACGCCGCCATAGGCGTGCAGCCCCCAGCCGGCCAGCGCGGTCACCGTCACCATTGCGCCGACGGCGATCGCGGGTCCGGCGAACAGCAGGACGGCGAAGGTCATCACACCCGGCAGGGCGGCGACCCAGAACCACGTTCCCGGCACGCCGAGACGCTCCTCGTAAAGACGCATGCAGTCACCATGCCAGCCCCGCCCGACGCCCCGCGCACCGGCCCGAAGCGGGCGGTGACCGCCGCTCCGGCCGGGTGAAGGGCGACGGCGCGGTCACTTCCGGCCGTAGGCGTACGCCGGGCAGACGTCGGCCGAGGCGGGGGCGCCGTCGGCGCGGGGGAGTCCCGGGACCGCGGCCACGAGCAGCAGGCCCGCGGACACCAGCGGGCCCGACATCCTCGCTCGCGGGGGCCCGCGTCGGCGCCGTCCCCGCGACGGGCCGGGGACCGGACCGCCGCACCCCGTACGGCTCCCCGCGAAGGCCCTTCCGCCGCCCGGGCGCACCGCACGGCCTCAGTGGGCCAGGCTGAGCGCCAGCAGCAGCCCGTGCTCGGCCGGCTGGAAGAAACGCCCGCCGAACTGCGCGGTGCACTCGTGACCGTCGGGGCCGGAGACCTCCGCGATGGTGATCAGATGCGCGACGAACCAGTCGCGGGCCGGGGCGTTGCCGAGAGCGAAGAGCGTGCCGAGCTGGTTGCTGCTGAAGATGACGGACACCTCGCCGGTCTCCCGGTGGACCAGGCACAGATAGGCGCCCGTGTTCAGCGCGAGATTGCGGGCGTTGACCCAGTGCAGCACGTCCGTGTGCCGGCCGGCCGGGATCGCCGTGGCGACGCCCGCGGTGAACCGCAGGAACCACGGCTCCTCCTCCCGGGCCGGATCGGCCCACACCAGCCCCAGCCCGCCGCCGTGGGCCAGGGAGAACTCGTTGTCGTCGACCGGCAGCCCGTTCGCGGACTTCACCGATCCCGGGTAGCGCGCCTCGGCGACCTCGGCGAGGAAGCGGATCAGCTGACGCTGCTGCTCGGTGCCCAGAGCCATGTGTGTCTCCTGTTCGGTCGTGTCCTTGCCGCGTGTCCCTGCCGCCGCGGCCTCGGGCCCGGGCAGGCCCTATTCCTCCTGGAGCAGCGCCAGTACGGCGTGCGCGTCCGGCGCGGGCAGGAGCGTGCCGAGCCGGTCCGCCACGGTTCCCCGGCCGAGCCGGCGCACCAGGTCCCGGTAGACGCTCCGGTTCCTGGCGAGCTGAGCGTTCTGTACGGCGGCCTGCCTCAGGCGCAGGGTGGCCTGGGCGAGCGCCCGCAGGGCGTCGTTCCACAGCTCCGGGCGGCCCGTCCGCTCGGCGAGGGTGAGCAGGACGCGGGCCAGCGCCCCCAGACTCTCCGCGACACCCGCGTCGGCGCCGGCGTCGCTCAGGATCCCGGCAGCCCGTCCGAGGAGGTCGCGGGAGAGCTCGAGATCGCCGTCCGCGCACGCGACCACACCCAGCTGGTGGAGGTAGCGGCCCTCGGTGTCCTTCGCACCCCGCCGCCGCGCACTGTCGAGGCATTCGCCCCACCGCTTGCGGGCCGTGGCCAGATCGCCCGCGTGCCGGGCGACGGTGGCGACCAGGTTCAGTCCCAGCTCGCGGTCCTCCGCGCCGCCGCCGCGTTCCGCGAGCGTGAGATGGTGCTCGGCCAGCTCGCGGGCCGCGTCCAGGTCGCCCTGCATGACGGCGGCGTACGCGAGATAGGTGTACGCGCGCAGGATCCCGTCGGCGTCACCGATCCTCTCGTTGAGCAGCAGCGCCTCGCGCGCGTGGGCCTTGAGGTCGTCCGGCTGTTCCAGACGCAGGTGGACGTCGGCGATCAGCAGCATGGTCCCGGCGATGCCGTGCCGGTCCGCGGGTTCCTCCCGGTCGCAGCTCAGCGCCTCCTCGAAGCACCGCAACGCGTCCGCGTACCGGCCCTCGTCGATGGCCCGCTGCCCCCGCTCGGTCAGCCGCGCCGCCCGGGACCGGCGGTTCGCGCCCTCGTCGGGCCCGTCGCCGGTCTGCCGCGGGGGCGGCGGGGCGGCCGCGTCGCCGCGCCTTCTGGCGAGGATGGTGAGGGAGTGGTGCAGGCGGTGCGTCTCCTCCTGGTCGCCCAGCCGTTCGTTGAGGGCCAGCGCCTGGCGCAGGTGGGCGTCGGCGGCCTCGTACCGGGACAGGTCCGTCTCCGCGGCGCCGAGCCGGTGCAGGCTCTGCACGACTCCCGCCTCGTCCCCCTCCCGGCGCCGGATGAGCAGGGCGCGTTCGTACGCCGGCAGGGCGGCGGCGGGCCGGCCGGTCTCCCGGTCGCAGTCGCCGATCCCCTCGTGGGCGTCGGCGGCGAGCAGGGACTCCGGCGGGACGACCGCGAGGGCCTCCCGCGACAGCGCCCGGACCCTGTCGAACCTGCCCTCGACGAAGTAGCGGCGCCACAGCAGTCCCGTCATGGCGAGGAGCCCCTCCACACTGCCCGCCTGCCCGTAGTGGTACCTGGCCTCGACGGCGGCCGACACGTCGGCGGGCGTCTCCAGACCGTCCTCGCCCAGCCCGGCGGACCAGTGGGCCGCCGCGTCCTGGTGCGCCGACCGGCACACCTGCGGAGCCAGTTGTGTGAGATACGTGGCGATCCACCGGGGGACGGAGAACAGCGGCTCCGCGCCCGGACGGAACGCGGGAGACAGCAGCCCGGCCGACAGGAGGTCGTCGAGCACCTGATGCCCGTCGGCCCCGGCCGGGGCGGGCCGGGCGCGTACGGTCAGCGCGGCGAGCGCCGACGCCGAGGTGCCGCCCGGCAGCACCGCACGGGCGGGCACCGGCGTGCGGAAGACCGAGGCGGTCACCAGGCAACCGCGGGCGTCGGGCCGCAGCGACGCCCACAGCGACGGCAGGCCCGTGTCCTCCGCCGCGGCCCGCGCTGCCTCCTGGAGGACCGCGCCGAGCCCCCTGCCCGCCACGGACCGTACGTGGTCTTCGGGGCCGTCCACTCCGCGGGCGCGCAGCACGTCCAGCAGACGCGGCCAGGCGTCCGGGACGGCCTGCTCGGGGACCGCTCGCACCAGGCAGGACGCGAAGACGAGGGCTCGGGGGTGGCCGCCGAGACCGTCGATCAGCCGGTCCAGGTCCCGGGCGCGCAGGACGCGCAGTCCGGACAGGCGCCGCGCCAGCCGGCCGGCCTCGGCCCGTCCGAGCGGCGCCAGCCGAAGGACGGCCATCCGCGTCCCGCCGTCGGGCGGCAGGCGCCAGGGCGAGCGGGAGGTCACGACGAGACGCCTCGAGCCGTTCCCGGTGGCCCACGCGGTCAGCAACGCGGTCACGAGGGGGTCGCCGGAGCACGCTCCGTCGGCGGCGTCCGACCGGCGCCCGTCCGCCGTACCCCCGCCGGGGCTCCGGCCCTCCGCGTCACCGGCGGCGCCCGGCGCGAGGTCCGCCACGACCACCGCCGGCCCGGTCTCCGGGACGCGGCCGCCGGACGCCCGCGCGCTCGCCTCATGGGTGTCGAACCACGTCCGGGCACGCCGGACCCGCTCGTCCCACGGAACGCCGGGCTCGCACAGGCGCCGGGCCGCCGGGGAGCCGGCCCGCCCGCCCAGGGCCCGCGTCAACCGCGCCAGGGCCTCGGCCGCGCCGGTGCCGTCGTCCAGGCGCGCCACCCGGTCCGGCGGCACACCCCGGCGCGTCAGGAACTCCTCGACCAGCGCCGTCTTCCCCGTTCCGCCGAGACCCGTCACCTGGACCGGTTCGCCGGCCTGCCACAGCCTGCCGGCCAGCCACTGCAGCTCCCGTCGGCGTCCGACCCGGACCAGGGAGCCGGCCGGGACGCTCGGGGCCCGGCCACCGGATCCGGAGCGGTCCCGCGCCGGGCCGGCCTGCGCCGGTGCCGTGCGCAAGCCGCCGGGACGCCCCGGGGCGTACAGGGCCGGCGTCGCCCACTCCGCCGCCGCGACCCGGCGCGCGGGCTGCCCCGCCGGGGCCGCGGTGACGCCGGTCGGCGGCCGGCGCGCGTCCTCCAGCTCCCGCCGGACCCGCGCGATCACCTGCGCCGTCGGGGCCGTGACGTCCTCGGCGAGACACCGGTAGAGCCGGGCGCAGAAGTCGGTGGCGTAGGAGTCGGTGACCTCGGCCGTCATGGCCAGCACGGCCGGGAAGCCGGCCGACGCGAAGTTCTCGGCGAGGCCGGGCAGTTGGCGGGCGTCCGGGGCCGGGCGGGGCGCGGACAGGTCGGTGCGGGGGGTGAAGGGGGCCGTCGGCTCACCGCGTGCCGAGGCGCAGGCGGACAGCACCAGCAGGGCGGGACGCGGGACGTCGTCGGGGAAGGCGGCGAGGAGCCGGTCGAAGGGGACGCGGTCGGCCCCGCCGTCGGCCCGCTCCAGACACAGGCCGTTCTCGAACCCGTGGCACGACAGGTGCACGATGTCGAAGGGACCGCCGTGCAGCGCGTCGCGCAGGGCCTGCCAGGTGCCCTCCTCCAGCAGTTCCAGCACCAGCCGCCCGCCGCGGCCCGCGGCCTCGCCGGCCTCGGCCAGCCGGTGTTCCTCCGTCTCGATGTCGAGGCGGGCGTAACCGCGCTCCTCGGGTGCGGCGATCAACGCCAGCATCCGCAGCGGCCCGCCCGGCTCCTCCCGCCGGGCGCTCTCGTGGCCGTACCCGTCGCCCAGCGATGCCGAGCGGTACAGCGCCACCCGCGGGTCCAGCGCCAGGGGCGAGCCGGTGCCCGGGTGGCACAGCGCCTCCCAGGGCAGGTCCTTGAGCGGCGGCTCCACCACGTGCAGACCGAGGCTGAACACGGCGTCCCGGCCGGGCGGCTTCTCCAGCGCGGCGGCGAGCGCGGCGCCGACGGGACCGTCCAGGTACGTGCGGGTGAGCGCCGCGCCCGCCGCGACGAGGTCGGCGTGCGAGGGGTCCGCGGGGTCCGTGCCGTGCGGCGGACGCAGTGGCGCGGCGGTCTCGACGGCCCCGGTGCCGTACCGGGTGCGCCAGGCGCGCAGCACCCACAGGGCCTGGTCGGCGGCGTGATCCAGAGCGCGGGGCCGCTGTCGTACGACGCCTGCGCGGCCGGGCAGGCGCAGGGCCACCTGCTCGCTGCCCAGGTGCAGGACCGCGCCCGGCGCGGCGGGCGTGCGAGGGGAGGGAGACGGCATGGGAACTGCTCCGTGGGTCGGTGCGTGGCTTCCGGGTCAGCGGGCCCGGGCGGAGGAGGTTTCCGGGTCAGTGGGCCCGGGCGGAGGAGGTTTCCGGGTCAGTGGGCCCGGGCGGAGGAGGTGACGGTGCCCGTCCGGACGCCCGGCGGGGAGGCTGTGCAGTGCGAGGCGGCCGGCGGGGAGGTCGCGGAGGTCGCGGAGTGCGAGGCGGCCGGCGGGGCGGGCGGTGCGGCTCGTCCGGCGCTCGCCCCGGAGGTCGACAGCACCAGGCAGAGGGCGCCGACCAGGGTGATCCCGCAGCCGACGAACGTATGGAAGCGGGCCCTGCGCACGCTCGAGCGGACGTCCCAGGCGTACATGAGGGCCGAGATGCGGCTGAGGCGGGCGTAGTCGTCGGCCACCCACGCGGCGGCCTGCCGGCAGGCCGCGGCCAGGGTCTGCCGTCGCGTCGGGTCGGTCTCCGCCGCGAGCAGCCGCGTGACCTCGGCGAGCGCACGCCGGTGCGTGGCGCGCGAGGCGTCGAAGTCCACCAGCGTCGTGGCGCCCCGTCTCGCGGACGGTCCGAGGAACAGCTCCGGCTCCGCATCGATCAGCGCGGCGATCTCCGCGAACCGCGGGGTGGCGAGGTCCCGGTAGGACAGCAGACGCGGCATCAGCGCCTCGCTGGTGAACCACAGCGCCCAGCCGATCCCGGCCAGCGCGATCAGCAGCCCGCCGAGCGCGGCGAGAAGCCGTCCCGTCGAGGCCGCCGACCGCATGGCGGTGAGGGGCACACCGGCGAGGAGGACGGCGCCCACGGCCGCCAGGGCCGCGAGGATCCATTTCGCGGTGGCCCGCATGTCCGGTACCGCGTCGAGCGGGGAGTGCGTGCCCTGGTCCGCACGTCCCGGAGCCGCCTCAGTCGTCGGGCCCGTCACCGTCGCCCTTGAAGAAGAAGCCGGGCGCGTCGTCGAGCGGGCCGGTGACGGCCTCGTCGCCCATCACCTGCCACCGGCCGTTCAGATACACCTCGGGAGCGGGGCCGGTGAAGCGGACCTCGCCCTCCTCGGGCGGCGACGCCGTCACGACAGCGCCTCGGCGACCATCCGGTCCATCTCCAGGCGGGCGTGCTGGGGCAGCGCGGCGTGCAGGACGGACCTGTACCTCCGGGCACCCTTCACGGCGCGCTCCCTGCCGTTCGCGCGCAGCCGGCCGGCGAGTTCGGAGATCTCCCGGCAGATCTGCGCCCTCCCCTCGGGCGAGTTGCGGGCGTGACCGCGCAGGTAGGAACGAGCGAATCCGTCGATGAGCTCCTCCAGCTCCTGCTGGCCCGCGGGCTTGAACAGCATTGCTTCCCCCTGCCGTTGACGATGAGACGGTGCGCCGGCCCGGCTGTGACCGCGCGGTCCGGGAGCCGGGCCGGGCGGTACCCGGCCGAATGCCGCCCCCGTGCGCACATCCGGCCAGGGCCCTGGTTCATTGATAAGGCAGGCGCCGGTCGCCGCGGGCGCGCGTTGCACGGCGGATCGGGCCGTGCAACGGCACTTGCTCCCGCGCCGCCTCTGGGCTAGCTGTTCCGTCTCGGGAGAACGGGGACGCCACCGCATGTGAGCGAAGGCGTACGGTATTTGACGGATTGCTTACGGATGCCCAAACCCGCCCGTCCGCCGCCGCCGGGTGCCACTCTGGGTCGTATGTCGCACACGGCACCACAGCGCTCCGCCCGGGTTCCGTTCCCCGCCACGGTGGCCGTCGACGCCCGTCGGCGCGTGGCATGGCTGCTGCGGGTCAACCGCCTGCTCGGGGCGCACGACGGCCACGTCTCGCTGCCCGCGTTCGCGCGTGCGTTCCCCGGCGGCTGCTTCGGCCATACGGTCAGCGCGAGCGCGCTGTCGCGATGGGAGACCGGGCAGGTGGCGGTGGGGTCCGCCGCGGTGAGCCGCTACGAGGAACTGCTGGGGGTTCCGCGCGGTCTGCTGCTCGCCACGGCGCAGACCACGCTGCGCTACCTGGCCCCCTCGGCGCTGTCGCGACCGCCGCTGGCCGGGGCCGGTCACGGGCTCGACGCCGCCTCCGACCGGGCGCAGGTGCTGCTGGACCGCGCGCTGTCCAGCGATCTGATGCGGGGCGAGGACTGGGCCCGGCTCACCGAGGCACTGTGTGAGATCGACCGGTTCGTGCTGGTGCCCACCGACACCTGGTACCGGATCACCGAGCGGCTCGTCGAAGAGATGGTCATCGCCAACGGCGCCCCGTGGATGCTGCGGTTCGAGGCCCTGAACCGGCTGCTGAACCATCCCAGGGCGGCTCAGCACGCGATCGCCGTCTGCGCCTCCATGGCACGTGACGGCTCCAACTACGCGGCGACCGAGGTGATCTGCGCCCTCGACAACACCGCGCACGCCGACGCCGCCGCCCGCGTCCTGGCCGAGCTGCAACGGCCCACCAGCCAGCGGGCGTTACAGGGAGCCGTCATGGCCTGCATCCGCAAGATCCACTACCGGCACTTCACGGCCTCGCAGCTGCTCCGCCTCGGCCGGGCCGCCCATGACATCGGCCCCGAATGGGATCTCTTCGGCCAGGTACGGGCGTTGTCCGGGGCGTTACGGGAGTCGCCCGGCCCCGTCCCGGCGCAGCGGACCCGGCTGGGCGCACCCGATGCGGGCCAGGCTCCCGCCGAACTCGCGGCGGTGGCACGGCGGGTGCTGCGGCAGGCGCGGCGTGCCACGCCGTCCGACGGAGCCGACGCGGTCCTGTCCGCCCTCGTCACCGAGATGCTCTGCCACCCCCTCTTCGACGTACGGCTGTACACGGCGGTTCTGCTCGCGGCCACCCCGTACCGTGCCGGGCTGGCCGACGCGGTCGTGGCCGAGCTCGACCGCCCGCACGTCGCCGCGGCGCCGTCCTGCGCCCTGCCCCTGCTCGGCGCCCTGCGCGTCCTGGGCGACGCCGGTCACCGCGGCACCGTGGAACGCCTCGCGCTGTCGCCCGGGCTGCCGCGCGCCACGGTCTCCGCGGCGGTGCACAGCCTCGGCCAGATCGACCGCGACCAGGACGACGACGCGTTCTTCACCCGCGCCCTCGCCCAGTACAGCCGGGAGTGGACGCAGCGCAGGGACCCCGCCGCGGCCGCCACGCTGAGCGGCCTGGTCTACGTGATGGGCCGGGCGGGGCGCACCGACCTGATCAGGGACGTGCGCGACCGGCCCGATCACCCCCTCACCGCGCGCGAGGCGGCCGCCTGGTGGCTCGGCCTGTCCGAGCGGACCCTGGCGAGCTCGCTGGTGTGAACCCGCCCCGGCCGGCTCGCCGGTGTGAGCCCGGGACGCCGTCGGGCGCCGCGGCGGCGATCCTCAGAAGGACGTGACGACGACGCGCGCCGTCCCCGGATCCCGCAGGGCGGCGTAACCGGCGTCGATCTCGTCGAGCCCGATGCGGTGGGAGACGAGGCCGTCGAGGTCCAACCGCCCCTGCAGAGCCAGGCCGGCGTAGCGGGGGATGTCATGCCGGGGGTTGCCGGAGCCCATGATCAGGCCCTGGATCCGCTTCTGCTGCAGCAGCAGCCTGGGCAGGGAGAGCGTCAGCTCCGCCGCGCCCGCCGCCAGGCCCACCAGGTGCACGGAGCCCCCGAGGGCGGTCATGTCCAGTGCCTGCCGCGCCGTCTCGGCCACGCCCACCACGTCGAAGGCGTGCCGCACTCCGCCGCCGGTCAGCTCGCGCACGGCCGTGACGGCGTCGGCGGCCGAGCAGTCGACGACGTCCGTGGCGCCGAAGGCGAGCGCCCGCCGCAGCCCGCCCTCCCGCACGTCGACCGCCACGATCCGTGCCGCCCCGGCGAGCCTGGCCCCGCTGATCACGTTCAGCCCCACGCCCCCGGCGCCGATCACGGCCACGCTCTCCCCGGCCCCGACGCGGGCGCCGTTGAGGACGGACCCCACGCCGGTCAGCACCCCGCACCCCAGCAGCGCGGCCGCGTCGAACGGCAACTCGCGCGGGACGGCCGTCAGTTGGTTCTCGTGGACGAGTGCCCGTTCGGCGAAGCCGCCCAGGCCCATGCCCTGGGCGACGGGCTGCCCGGAGCGGCTGAGCCGCGGCCCGTCCCGCGGGTCGCGCAGCGTGGACCCGGGCCGGCCGCACTGGTACGGCCGGCCGTCCAGGCACGCCGGGCAGGTGCCGCACCACTGCACGAGGCAGCCGACGACGTGGTCCCCGACGGTGAAACCGGTGGCCTGCGGGCCGAGGGCGGCGACGACTCCGGCGATCTCGTGCCCCAGTACCACCGGCGGGGGAAACCGCGCGGAGGGGTGCGCGGCGAGGGTCAGGTCGGTGTGGCACAGACCCGACGCCCGCACCTCCACCAGCACCTCGCGGCCCGCGGGTTCGGCGATGTCGATGTCCTGGACGGTGAAGGCGCCGCCCGCCGCCTCCACCACCGCCGCTCTCACGCGCGTTCGAGGAGGAAGTAGAAGAACGGGCCGTCCTCGCCGAACCCCTTGCCGTTCATGATCCCCATGAGGGTGCGGTCGTCGACGGCCTTGAAGTGGTCGAAGACCGGCTGGCCGTCGTAGACCATGGTGGCCGTCGACTCGCCCCGGAACTCGACCATCCACAGACTGGCCTCGCCCTTGCCGAGTTCGGTGTCGGAGTACAGCCGGCCGTCCTTCCCGCGCATGATCAGCGGCTTGGCGTCGTCGGCGGCCAGGAAGGTCTTGCCGTACCAACCGGCCTTCTCCAGCTTCCCGTTGAGCGGATGGCCGGTGCGGAACTCGTCGCCCCGCCACTCACCGAGGATGTCCTCGACGCGGACGGTCGGCAACGCGGCCCAGATCGCGTCGAGTTCGTCCGGCGAGACGGCGGAGTCCTTACCGCGCAGGACTGCGAACCGGGTCCGTGCTTCGTCGATGTCCATCGGCCCCTCTTCCGGCTGGAGATACACAAGTACGTCTTATGTATCATCGTTGCACGCCATGGCGCGGCGGGACAACGGCACCGGACGGATGCACGACCGCCGCCCTTCCCGGACACCGTTCGCGCGTGTCCGGGAAGGACGGCGGTCACCCGGCCTTTCTCGTGCCCCTCATGGGACACGCCGCCTCACAGAGCCGGGGCGAAGCGGTCCCAGGCGCGGTGCCCGCGCAGCAGGCCGGTGACGGTCTCCAGGACCGGGGCCGCGGCGTCACCGGTGACCACGCCGGCCGCGCCCACGGGCAGACCGGCGGCCTGCAGGGCGTCCGTTCCCTTGCCCCAGGCGCCGAGCGCCTTGCCGTGCCGGAACGCCTCCGTGACCATCAGCAGCACCCGGGGGTCGAGGGCGGTGAGCCGCGCGGCGACGTCGTCGGCCTTCGCCTCACGGGCACCGTAGGCGTCGGCCGCCGGAGCGGGCGCCCCCGCCAGCAGGATCGCGTCGAACTCGGTGGACCGGGCGGTGGCGAAGGTGCGCTGCACGGTGACCGCGTCGCCGTCGCCCAGCGTGCCGCCGGACGGCGCGATCACCAGCGGGACCATTCCGGCGCCGAGGACCGCCCGGCGTACCTCGCGCACCTGGTCCAGGCCGTCGGCGCCGTCGGTGACGATGCCGACGACACGGCCGTCGACCGGCCACTCCTCGCCGAGCTGGGACAGCGCCGGGCTGGGCTCGACGGCCGTCGGCGGGACGGTCGCCTCCGGAGCCGGGAGCCCCAGACCGGCCGCGACCCGGGCGCACAGCTCGGAGTCGATGTTGGCGAGCACCCGCAGCCCTCGCTCCTTGACCGACTGCTCGTAGCACTTGCCCAGTTCGAAGGTGTAGGCGGCGACGATGTGCTCGCGCTCGGTGGGGGACATGCTCAGCCAGAACAGCCGGGGCTGGCTGAAGTGGTCGTCGAAGGACGCCGCCGCGTCCCGCACCTTGCGGGCGGCGGGCACCTCGGCCGGCACCTCGATGTAGGCGCCGGTGTCCGCGCCCGCCATGAACGGGCAGCCGCCGTCGAGGGAGTTGGGCCGGTAGGGCGCCACGCCCCGGTGCACCGCGGTCTGGTGCATGCCGTCGCGCAGCATGTCGTTGACGGGCGCGTGCGGGCGATTGATCGGCAGCTGGGCGAAATTGGGGCCGCCCAGCCGGGTGATCTGCGTGTCGAGGTAGGAGAACAGGCGGCCCTGCAGCAGCGGGTCGTTGGTGACGTCGATGCCGGGGACCAGGTGCCCGACGTGGAAGGCGACCTGCTCCGTCTCGGCGAAGAAGTTCGACGGGTTCTTGTCGAGCGTCATCAGACCGATGGGCTGCACCGGCGCCAGTTCCTCGGGCACGATCTTCGTCGGGTCCAGCAGGTCGATGCCCTCGAACATCTGGTCCTCGGTGTCCGGGAACGTCTGCACACCCAGCTCCCACTGGGGGAACGCGCCGGCCTCGATCGCGTCGGCGAGGTCACGGCGGTGGAAGTCGGGGTCCACGCCCGCGGTGATCTGCGCCTCCTCCCACACCTGCGAGTGCACGCCCAGCTTCGGCTTCCAGTGGAACTTCACCAGCGTGGTCGCGCCCTCGGCGTTGACCAGCCGGAAGGTGTGGACGCCGAATCCCTCCATCATCCGGAACGAGCGCGGGATGCCGCGGTCGGACATGTTCCACAGCGTGTGGTGGGTCGCCTCGGTGTGGAGCGTGACGAAGTCCCAGAACGTGTCGTGGGCGCTCTGCGCCTGCGGGATCTCACGGTCGGGATGTGGCTTGCCGGCGTGGATGACGTCGGGGAACTTGATCGCGTCCTGGATGAAGAACACCGGGATGTTGTTGCCGACCAGGTCGAAGACGCCCTCACCGGTGTAGAACTTCGTGGCGAAACCGCGTGTGTCGCGCACGGTGTCGGCGGAGCCGCGCGAGCCCAGCACCGTGGAGAACCGGACGAACACCGGCGTCTCGGCGCCCTCGGCGAGGAACGCGGCCCTGGTGACGCCCGTCGCGGTGCCGTAGGACCGGAAGACGCCGTGTGCTGCGGCCCCGCGGGCGTGGACCACCCGCTCGGGGATGCGCTCGTGGTCGAAATGGGTGATCTTCTCGCGCAGGTGATGGTCCTGGAGCAGGACCGGGCCACGGGGACCCGCCTTCAGCGAGTGGTCGGTGTCGTACAGGCGGGCGCCCTGGGCGGTGGTCGCGTAGGCGCCCTGCTGGGCGACGTCGCCCTGCGGGCTCCCGGTGGGGTGTCCGGTCGGGCTGTAGGTGTCCGGTCCGCGCTGGTCGGGCTTGGGCGGCAGCGGCTCGCGCGCCTGCGTCGGCTCCTCGACCGGCGGGGCCTGCGGGCTCGGGGCGCCGGGAATCTCGTTGCCCGGCGAAACCGCCTCCTGCACCTTCTCGACGACCTTCTCCGCGGCCGCTGTCACCGGGTTCTTCTTCTCGCTCACTGCATTCGTACCTTTCGACGGGGGCGGTGCCGCGCGCGGGAGTGGGCTGCACTCGGGCACAGCGACACGGCGGGTACCCTCGCGGTCGCGAGCGAACACGGTGGTGGATCATCCGGGTGAACACGGCCGGAAAGCGCGCAACGCCGGTGCCGCGGCTGTGTCCCGCCCGTCCGGCGACCCGGTCACGACGGCGCCGGCCGCCGGGGGAGCGCCGGCGCGTCCGTACGTCCGTGCCGGGCCCGGCGACGCGCCACCCCGGCCGCCCGTACGTCCGTGCCGGGCCCGGCGACGCGCCGCCCCGGCCGCCCCGGCCTTCGCGGCGGAACGCCGAGTGTGGTGGACGGCGACCGGACCCTCGCCATGCTGGTGCGGCGGCGGCACCGCAGTACCGCACGCCGTACGGTGTCGCCCGCACCGACCGGGAGCGCGGCGCGGACGGCTTCCGGCTGACGGTGGATGTGCCCGCCGGCAGCACCGCCGAGGTTCATGTCCCGCTGCTCGGCGGCGCCGCCCGCGCGCCCGAGGAGGCGCACCTGCTGCGTGCCGGGGACGCCGCAGCGGCGTACCGGGTCGGCTCCGGGCACTGGACCTTCCGCTCCACGCGGGACGCCGCCCGCCGGCAGGGCTGACGAACGGCGCCGACCGTCTCGCCCCGCCGTGCGGCGCACGGCGGGGCGAGAGGGGTTCAGGCGGCGGCGGTGACGGGCGGCGCGTCCTCCTCCTCGGGGTCGCGCAGGGGCGGGATGAACAGGGAGAGTGCCAGCGCCACCAGGGCGACCAGGGCGCCGAGCCAGAAGATCCAGGAGTAGCCGGTGTCCAGGTAGAAGGCGGTGCCGTCGACGACGGTGCTGTCCGCGGAGAGGACGGCGTAGGCGCCGGCGGTGACGATGGCGCCGAACAGGCTGAGCAGCATGTTCAGCATGCCGCTGCCGAGGCCCTGCTCGTCGCGGGTGACGACGCCGACCACGAGGGCCGGCGCCCCGGCGACGACGATGCCGGAGCCGACGTTGGCGACGCAGGAGGTCAGGATGAGTTCGAGTTCGTTGCCGTGCCGGAAGCCGACGAGGGCGTAGCCCAGGGCCATCACCAGGAGACCGGCGCACCAGATCCGGCGCGCGTCGAAGCGGCGCAGCATGCGGCTGGCCAGCAGGCCGGCGCCGAACATCACCAGGTTCCAGCTGACGCTCACGACGGCGTTGTGGTGGGCGCTCCATCCCAGGCCGGCCGAGACGCCGGGGATGTGGGGGTAGAGGGCGAGCAGGATGGCCAGGCCCGGCATGGTGAAGGCGACCGTCTGGGCGAGGCCGCCCGCGGTCAGCGCCAGGGCGACCGGGCGGCGGCGCAGCACCCGCAGGTCCAGGATGGGGTGGGCGCTGGAACGCTCCACGAACAGGAACGCGACCAGCGCGATCGCGCCGCCAGCCAGCCAGCCAGCCCAGGGTGCGCGGGTCCGCCCAGCCCCAGCTCTGCCCCTGGCCGACGGCGTAGACCACGGCTGTCAGACCGCCGCCGAGGACCAGTCCGCCGAGCCAGTCGAAGCCGGAGTCGAAGGCGTGCCGCGGCGTCTCCGGGACCAGCAGCGCGACCAGCGCGAAGGCGACGGCGGTGGCGGCGGCGAGGAACCACAGGGCGCCGCGGTAGCCCCAGCCGTCGACCAGCCAGCCCGCCAGGAACGGGGAGACGAGGGCGACCAGGCCGACGCTGCTGCCCATGATGCCGCTGGCCGGCTTGACCAGTCGGGGCGGGAAGACGTCCCGCACCGCGGCGAACGACAGGGCGCCGAACGGGCCGTAGAAACCGGCGATCGCGCGGCCCGCGAGAACGAGCCAGAAGCTGCCGGCCATGGCGGCCAGGGCCTCGCCGAGAGCGCCCAGGGCGGTCATGGCGAGCATCACGCGTCTCTTGCCGTACAGGTCCCCGAGCTTGATCACGAACGGTGTGAGCAGGGTGGACGTCAGGGTCAGCGTCAGGCCGAACCACACCACCTGGGTGGTGTGGAAGGCCTGCGCGACGCCCGCCGTGGCGTTGGCGCCGAGGATGCCGCCCGCAGCCAGCAACTGGGTCGGCCAGGCGAGCGCGACCAGCAGCAGGACGAGGCGGGGAGTCCACCGTCCGCCCGCGTCGGAGCGTGCTGCGGAGTCGACTGAGGGGCTTGATGACGTCGGCGTCATGCCAGCCCTCCTTTCACGGAGGTGCCGAGGGGAGAGTAAGCGCGGGGGTGTGGGGTGCGCAGCAGAGGTGCGGCGTAACACGTCGCTCACGGGGACGTGACAGCGCGGCAATCCGTCGGCGCGTGACGTCGATGATGAAGCCGAACACCTAGTGGTTGCCAGGTTTCAGGAGTGTGACCCACGTCACTCGGTGTTTCCGGGGTGGTCGACGGGCCCGTGGCCGCCCCGGTTGCCGCCGGTAGGGTTCTGGCATGGCGACACCCAGGGGGCCGCGCGGCCAGTACACGGCGGGCCGGGCGCGGCGCACGCAGATCCTCGAAGCCGCGCTGCTGCGCTTCGGCCGGGACGGCTACCGCAAGACCTCCCTCGCGCGCATCGCCCGCGACGCCGAGATCACCGACGCCGGGCTGCTGCACCACTTCCGGGACAAGCAGCAACTGCTCCTGGCGGTCGTCGAGTACTGGCACGAGCGGATGGACGTGCGCTGGCAGCGGGTCTCGGACTCGGTGCGGGACGCCTTCCGCTGTCACCTGGAGGACACGGCCGAGACGCTGACCATGCCCGGCATGGTCGAGCTGGCCGTCGTCCTCACCGCCGAGGCCACCGCGCCCGACCATCCGGCGCACGAGCACTTCACCACCTGGCAGGAGAAGGGCGTCAGGGAACTCGCCGACCGGCTGCGGGTCGGCAGCGCCACCGGTGAGCTGCGGCCGGACCTGGACCACGAGGCCATCGCCCGGGAGTGCGCGGCCCTGGACGCGGGGCTGCTCCAGCAGTGGCTGGCCGGCGGGCGGTCCTTCGACCTCGTTGCCGTCATGCGCGGCCACCTCGACCGGCTCCTGCGGGTCATCTCCACCGACGGGCAGGGGTTGTAGACGGCGGGCTGGGGGATGCCGGTGGGGCTCGGCTTGCTCGGATTGACATGGGCATGACGCAAATCCAAGCGTAGTGTGACGCACGTCACGTCAATGAATACCTAGCTTTCACTAGGTATTCGCCGCATGATCGACCCTGCTCACCCCCGGTGCTGAGAAAGGCCGCCATGCACCACCACTGGACCGCACGAGTCGTCAGTCCCCACCCCTCCGACCCCGAGGCCGTCGAGCCCGCCCCCGAGCCCGCCGACGGGCCCCGCCCGGCGGCGCTGCTGCGGGCGGAGTTCACCGCCCGGGCGGCCGTACGGTCGGCCCGACTGCTGGTCACGGCGCTCGGCGTCTACGAACTGGAGATCAACGGCGGCGTGGTGGGCGACCACGTCCTGGCCCCCGGCTGGACGAGCTACCGCCACCGCCACCGCTACCAGTCCTTCGACGTCACCGACCTGGTCCGCGAGGGACGCAACGCCTGGGCCGCCCACCTGGCCGACGGCTGGTACCGGGGCCTGCTCGGCTTCAACGGCGGCACCCGGGACATCTACGGCCCGCACACCGGGCTGCTCGCCGAACTCCGCATCGAGTACGCCGACGGCTCCGCCGACACCGTCGCCACCGGGGAAGGCTGGCGCTGGAGCCCCGGGCCGGTCCTGTCCGCCGGCCTGTACGAGGGCGAGGAGTACGACGCCCGCCGCGAGCGGGCCGGCTTCAGCGAGGCGGGCTTCGACGACTCGGCGTGGCGGCCCGCCGCGGTCCTGGACTTCGACACCGGCGTGCTCTTCCCGGCCGACAGCCCACCGGTGCGCCGTATCGAGCACCTCGCCCCCGTCGCGGTGACCACCTCGCCCACCGGCCGCACGATCCTCGACTTCGGCCAGAACCTCGTCGGGCGGCTGCGCATCCGGGTGCGCGGCGAGGCCGGCCGCGCGGTCACCCTCCGCCACGCCGAGGTCCTGCAGGACGGCGACCTGTGCACGCGACCGCTGCGGCACGCCACCGCCACCGACCGCTATGTCCTGCGCGGTGACCCGGCGGGGGAGGAGTGGGAGCCCCGCTTCACCTTCCACGGCTTCCGCTACGCCGACGTCGAGGGCTGGCCCGGCCCGCTCGACCCCGCCGACGTCACCGCCGTGGTCGTCCACAGCGACCTGCGCCGCACGGGCTGGTTCTCCTGCTCCGACACCTCCCTGAACAGGCTGCACGAGAACGTGGTGTGGGGCATGCGCGGCAACTTCGTCGACGTGCCCACCGACTGCCCCCAGCGCGACGAACGGCTCGGCTGGACCGGCGACGTCCAGGTCTTCGCCCCCACCGCCGCCTTCCTCTACGACGTCCGCGACTTCCTGCGCTCCTGGCTGCGCGACCTCGCCGCCGACCAGGAGACCGACGAGCGGCGCGTGCCGCCCGTGTTCAGCCCCGACATCCCGGTGATCACCCCGGTGCCCCTGCCGCCCGGCAACCCGCCGATGGCCGGCTGGTGCGACGCGGCCGTCATCGTCCCGTGGGTGCTGTACGAGCGCTACGGCGACACCGGCGTCCTGCGCGCCCAGTACCCCTCGATGCGCGCCTGGGTCGACGCCGTCGACCGCATCGCCGGTCCGGAGCGGACCTGGGGCGAGGGGTTCCAGTTCGGCGACTGGCTGGACCCGTCCGCCCCGGCGGACGACCCCGGCCGCGCGATGACGTCGTCCGTCCTCGTCGCCACCGCCTACTTCGCCCACTCCGCGCGGCTGCTGGCCCGCACCGCGGAGGTGCTGGGCGAGGCGGGCGACGCCGCCCGGTACCACGCCCTGGCCGACGCGGTCCGCGACGCCTTCCTCGCCCGCTTCCACGCCGGCGGCGGGCGCCTGACGGAACAGACCCAGACCGCCTACGCCCTCGCCCTGGCGTTCCGCCTGCTGGAGGGCGCCACCGAGCGCGCCGAGGCGGGACGCCGGCTGGCCGGGCTGGTGGCCGGGGGAGGCCACCGCATCGGCACCGGCTTCCTCGGCACCCCGCTGGTGTGCGACGCGCTCACCGACACCGGGCACGTCGGCACCGCCTACCGGCTGCTGACCCAGCGGGTCTGCCCCTCCTGGCTCCACCAGGTGGACATGGGCGCCACGACCGTGTGGGAGCGCTGGGACAGCATGCTCCCCGACGGCAGCGTCAACCCCGGCGAGATGACCTCCTTCAACCACTACGCGCTCGGCGCCGTCGCCGACTGGATGCACCGCACCGTCGCCGGGCTGGCCCCCGCCGAGCCCGGCTACCGGCGGCTGTCGGTCCGGCCCCGCCCCGGAGCCGGTCTGACCTGGGCCCGGGCCGAGCACGACACGCCGTACGGCCGGGCCGGGACCGCCTGGCGCGTCGAAGACGGCGAACTGCTCGTCGACGTCGTCGTGCCGCCCCACGTCACCGCGACGGTCGACCTGCCCGGCGCGGAGCCCAGGCAGGCCGGCCCCGGCCGGCACACCTTCCGCGCCCCACTGGCCGCGACCACGCCCTGACGCCGCGATCACGCGCCTCCCCACCACCCGCTCACCGGTCCCCGGACCGGTGCAAGGAGCACCCATGACATCGATCACCCTGCCCGACACCTTCCTGTGGGGCGTCGCCACCGCGGGCCACCAGAACGAGGGCGACAACAGCGCCAGCGACACCTGGTTCCTGGAGCACACCGCCCCTTCGCTGTTCCGCGAGCCCAGCGGACCGGCGTGCCAGGGCTACCGGCAGTGGGAGACGGACCTGGACCTGGTCGCCGGACTCGGGCTGAGCGCCTTCCGCTTCTCCGTCGAGTGGGCCCGCGTCGAACCCGAGCGCGGCGTCGTCTCCGTCGAGGCCCTGGACCACTACGAGCGCATGGTCGACGGCTGCCTCGAACGGGGACTCGCGCCGCTGGTCACCTTCAGCCACTTCACCGCCCCGCACTGGTTCGCGGCCGCCGGTTCCTGGACCGCCCCCGACGCCCCGGCCCGCTTCGCCGAACAGTGCGACCGCGTCATGGCGCGCTTCGGCGACCGCATCGCCTACGCCATCACCCTCAACGAACCCAACCTCGAACAACTGCTGCAGGCGGGCGCGAAACTGCCGCCCGAGGCGGAGGCGCTCAAGACGCGGATGCTCGAAGCCGCCGCCCGCGCCGCCGGCAGCGGCACCTACGCCAGCGCCAACGTCATCCCCGCCCACCGGCAGACGGAGTTCCAGGAGGCGTTCACCCGCGCCCACCGCGCCGCCCGCGAGGCCGTCAAGGCCCGCCGCGGCGACCTGCCGGTCGGCGTCTCCATCGCCATCGCCGACGAGGTCGCGGTCCCCGGCGGCGAGGCGCGCCGTGACGCCAAGCGCGCCGCCGTCTACGACCACTGGCTGCGCGAGGCACGCCAGGACGACTTCATCGGCGTGCAGAACTACGAGCGCGTCGTCCACGGCCCAGACGGCGAGGTCACCCCCGAGGGCGAGCTCAACGGCATGGGCACGGTCATCGAGCCGGGCTCCCTCGCCGGCGCCGTGCGCTACGCCCACGAGGTGTCCGGCGTGCCGGTCCTGGTCACCGAGCACGGCATCCAGACCCCGGACGACACGCAGCGGGCCGCCTTCATCCCCGCCGCCGTCGAAGCGCTCGCGACCGAGGTGGCCGTCGGCACGCCCGTCCTCGGCTACTGCCACTGGACGCTCATGGACAACTTCGAGTGGATCTTCGGCTACGGCGCCCAGTTGGGTCTGCACGAGGTCGACCGCACGACGTTCCGCCGCCGCCCGAAGCCCAGCGCGAAGGTGTACGCCGACCTGGTGCGCAGTTGCCGAGGAGCGCTCGCCGACAGCCGGAGCTGAACGGCCCGGCGGACCGGCCCGGCGGACCGGGTCGGCCACCGGGCAGGAGTGGCCGACCCGTGGGACGGAACCCGGCGGGCATGAGCAGGAGTGCGCTGATCGTCATCGGCATGATCGACACGTACGACCACGAGGACGTGTGCGACGGCGCCGAGCTGTGGCAGGGACGGCCGGCGGCTGCCGTCAGGACGGTTCGCAGACGGCGAGGTGGTCGGCGTGGCCGTGCAGGCCCAGGTATCCCTCGCCGACCGTGCTGAACGCGCCCGGCGCGAGCGTGTAGCACAGGCCGGTCGCGCCGTCCTGGTAGACGACCGTCACGCTCTGCGTGCCGGCGCAGTCGTTGGCGGCGTTGGTGTACCGCCAGCTCTCGTACATCGCCATGCAGGACGGGGCCGGCGTCAGGGCCGCCGCCACGGCGGCGGGGGCCCGGAGCGCGGAGGGGAGGATCAAAGCCGTGGCGAGGCCTGCGGTCGCGATGGACCGGTTCATCCATCTCTGCATGAGACGACTCCCTGCTTCTCTTGAACGAACGGTGTAGGAGAAATCCGAACAATCGCGGCGAACGAGCCGGGCGATGCGTTCAAGAGCCGAAGGTTTCAGCGGTGCGGGACCGCGTGCAACACGCCGAGCCCGCTTTCGGACACGCGGGTCGTTGCACGGGCGGGCCACCGTGACCTGCGGGAACGCGGCATCGGCCGCGCCCGCTGCCGCGGTGACGCTTCAACCATTTCAGGGCCGTCCGGCCGGGCCCGGCCCGTCGGAGCAGGCAGCCGGGCTCCGGGCGCCCGTCCGGCGCCGGGAAGCTGCAAGGGAAGCCGCGGCGGGGCCGCCCACTCTCGGCCGGAAGGGGCTGGAGCGACCGTCACCGGGTAACCGGAAGGCCGTGGGGCCTGACGCCAAGCAGGGCCCCCGAGCGAAAGGAGTGCCATGTCCACCGTGATGGAACGGATCAAGCAGTTCGCGCGGAGTCCGCAGGGGCGACGCACGATGGAGCAGGCACGCCGCTCCGCGGCCGACCCGCGCCGCCGCGCCCAGGCGCAGCGGTGGTTCGAAAAGCTGCGCGGCCGCCGGTGACGCGGCCCGTCCCTCCTCGGTGCGGGGCGACCGCGGCGAGGAGGGACCGGCCCGGACTACTCGGACTACTCGGCGGCGGCCAGGATCTCGGTCAGCGCCGTGACGGCCTGTTCGGCGTCCGGGCCCTTGGCGCGGACGGTCACGGTGGTGCCGGTGATGGCGCCCAGCCCCATCACGGCGAGGACGCCGGTCGGGTTGACGGTGCGGCCGTTGTGCTCCAGCTCGATGGAGCTGGTGAACCCCGCCGCCGCGCGGGCAAGCTGACCTGCGGGGCGGGCGTGGAGGTTGGCGGGCAGGACGACGGCGGCCTCGTGGGCAGCCGTGGCAATGGCGGGCGTGGCGGTGGCGGGCGTGGCGGTTGCGTCAGAGCTTGGGGACATTGCGGGCCTCCTTGGCGGCGTCGGCGACGGTCTTGAGGTCGGCGCCCGACGCGGCGGTGACGACGGCGGCGACGGCCCCTTCGACGAAGGGCGCGTCGACGATGGTGACGTCGGGACGGGGATGGTCTTCCAGGACGGTGCGGGCGGTCAGGACGGAACTGCCGAGGTCGGGGAGGACGACCACGCCGGCGCCGCGATCGGCGTTCCGGATCGCGTTCAGGACGAGGTCGTAGCTGGTGCCGATGCGGCCGTCATCGGTTCCTCCGGCGACGGCGAGGGGGACCGTGTCGGAGCCGATCTGCTCCACCAGCAGGCGAAGGCCCGCGGCAAGCTCCGCGCTGTGTGACACGAGTACGATGCCGACAGAGGTGCTCATGAACAGTCACGTTAAATCTCGGAACGCTGTTCATCAATATTGAATCGAGGGGAAATTTTCGATGGTGCAGGCGGTGCAGCGTGCGGTGCAGATCTTGCGGGAGCTCGCGACCACCGGGCCCCGGCTCGGTGTGACCGAGCTGGCCGACCGCCTGGGCGTGGCCAAGCCCACCGTGCACGCGCTGCTGCGCACGCTGGAGGCCGAGGGGCTGGTGGTGCAGGACCGGGACAGCTCCAAGTACCAGCTCGGCCCCGACCTGTTGCAGCTCGGCAACGCCTACCTGGACACCCAGGAGCTGCGCGCCCGCTCGCTGACGTGGGCGAACCAGCTCGCCACCCGGGCGAACGAGGCGGTGTGGGTGGCGGTGCTCACCGGCGACCACGTCCTGGTGGTGCACCACGCCTTCCGGCCGGAGGCGACCGTGCAGATCCTCGAGGTGGGCGCCAGCATCCCGTGGAGCACCTGCGCGCTGGGCAAGGCCATCGTGGCGTTCTGCCCGGCCGCCGAGCGCGAGCGGCTGCTCGCGGGCGAACCGGCCGTGCTCACCGGCGCGAGCATCACCGAACGGGAGGTGCTGGCCGGGCAGTTGAAGGAGATCCTGCGTACCGGCTACGCGGTCGAGGACCAGGAGTCCGCCATCGGTGACGCGGGCATCGCCTCGCCCGTCTTCGACCGCTCCGGCGCGGTGGTCGGCGCCATCGGCGTCGTCGGCCCCGTCGAGCGGGTGCTGGCCCAGCCGGCCCGCCAGGAACTCGCCGTGACGGTGCGCGAGACGGCCCGCAACCTCTCCCGCGACCTGGGCGCCCCCCGCGGAACCTGCCACGCCCCGAACCCCTGAACCCCGCCCGCCACCGCCGCCCGGGCCCAACTCCGGCGTCTGTCTCGACTCTCCGGCTTGGGCTCCGGCCCCGGCCTCGGCATCCCGCCCGGCCTCGGCATCCCGCCCGGGGTCGGCTTCCCCGGCGTCTGACCCTCGGCCGACGTCCGCCTCGGCCACGGCCCGACGCCCGGCCCTGGCGCCCTGCGTCCTGGTCCGAGGCGTCCCGCCCGGGCCGGTAGCTCCCAGCCCCCCGCTTTCGGGCTCCCGTTCGGCCCTTCGGCCTGCCCCGGCCCGCCCTTCGGCCTGCCCCGGCCCGCCCCGGCGCCGGGTCCCTTGACAGGGGCGAAACGCGGGCTTAACTTCCGGAACAACGTTCATCAATGATGAACGCCTCGCCGGAGGCTGAGCCGACCGGTTTCCCCTGAGCCGGCCGCCAGGACGCCCGAATCCCGACCACCTGGCGGCCACCTCACAGCCTGCTCAACGCGGAGGAGGTGAGCGCCCCGAGCCGCAGCCCGGCACGGCGCGCCGTCCATGGAAGAAAACACCTACCCACAGAAGCTTCTCGCCGAGGCGCTGGGCACCGCGGTGCTCGTGTTCATCGGCGTCGGCTCGGTCCCCGCAACGCTCATCGTCGGCGGCGACGCGCCGTTCACCATGGCGCAACTGGGCATGATCTCCCTGGCCTTCGCCACGGCCGTGATCGCCATGGTCCACGCGATCGGACACATCTCCGGCTGCCAGATCAACCCGGCCGTCACCCTGGCGCTGGCCGTCACCGGGAAGATGCCCTGGCGGGACGTCCCCGGCTACATCGCCGCCCAGGTGGCCGGCGCGGTGCTGGGCGCCCTCGCGATCGTCGGAGTGCTGGGCAAGAAGGCCGTCGATGTCGGCCTCGGCATCGCCGCCTACGGCACCGGCGTCGGCGCCGGTCAGGCGTTCTTCGCCGAGGCCGTCGGCACGTTCATCCTCGCCTTCGTCGTCTTCGGCGCCGTCGACCGGCGCGCGGCCGGCGGATTCGCGGGCCTGGCGATCGGGCTCGGCGTCTTCGCCATCATCATCCCGGTGGCACCCGCCACCGCGGCGTCCATCAACCCGGCCCGCACACTCGGCCCCATGATCACCGGACAGCTCTTCGGCGGAACGGTCCACTGGGACCAACTGCCCGTCTACCTGGCCGCCGAGGTGATCGGCGCCATCGCCGCCGGTGTCCTCTACACCGCCCTCAACACCCACCGCGCATCCGCCGCCCCGGCCGACAACCGGGACGCCGCGCCCGCCACCGCCGAAGGAGCCCTGTCGTGAAGAAGCTCATCAACGCGCCTGAGGCGGTGCTGGACGACGCCCTGGCCGGGATCGCCGCGGCCCACCCGGAGCTGACGGTCGACCGGGCGAAGAAGGTGATCGCCCGCGCGGGCGGCGCCAGGGCGGGCAAGGTCGCCCTCGTCTCCGGCGGCGGCTCCGGGCACGAGCCCCTGCACGGCGGCTTCGTGGGACTCGGCATGCTGGACGCGGCCTGCCCGGGCGAGGTGTTCACCTCGCCCGTACCCGACCAGATGCTGGCCGCCGCGCAGGCCGTCGACGGCGGCGCGGGCGTGGTGTTCGTCGTGAAGAACTACACCGGCGACGTCCTCAACTTCGAGATGGCCGCCGAACTCGCCGCCGACGAGGGCCTCACCGTCGAGACCGTCCTGGTCGACGACGACGTCGCCGTGCAGGACTCCACGTTCACCGCCGGCCGCCGCGGCACCGGAGCGACCGTCTTCGTCGAGAAGATCGCCGGCGCCCTCGCCGAGCAGGGCGCCGACCTCGCCGCCGTCGCCGAGATGGGCAAGCGGGTCAACGCCGCCAGCCGGTCCTTCGCCGTGGCGCTGACCGCCTGCACCACTCCCGCCTCCGGCAGGCCGGGCTTCGAACTGCCCGAGGACGAGATGGAGGTCGGCGTCGGCATCCACGGCGAGCCCGGCCGGCGCAGGGAGAAGCTCCGCTCGGCCAGGGAGATCGTCGCCACCGCCCTCGACGCGATCCTCGCCGACCAGCCACTGGCCGCCGGCGACGAGACCATCGTCATGGTCAACGGCCTGGGCGGCACTCCTCTCATCGAGCTGTACGTCGTCTTCAACGAGGTCGCCGCCGCCCTCGCGGACCGGGGGGTGGTCATCGCCCGCAACCTCGTCGGGAACTATGTGACCAGCCTCGACATGGCGGGCGTTTCCCTCACCGTGTGCAAGGCCGATGCCGACATGCTGTCCCTGTGGGACGCACCCGTGAACACCCCGGCACTGCGCTGGGGAAGCTGAGCCGAGCCGGGGGCGGGGCCGCGCGACCGGGGCGCCCGGCCGGGGACCTGCCCCCTCCGGCCGGACGGAACCGCACTCCCCGGGTCCGCCCCGCCCCCGCCCCCGGCTCACCCGGCCGTGAACCGCTCCCCGACCATGAGCACGACCGCTCCCTGACCATGAGCACGACCACTCCCGACCATGAGCACGACCGCGTACCGACCATGAACGGAGACACCGTGGACACCGACCTCGCCCGCGCGTGGGTGCAGGCCATCGCCGCCGCCATGGACCAGCACAAGGACCACCTCACCCAACTCGACTCGGCCATCGGCGACGCCGACCACGGCATCAACATGCACCGCGGCTTCTCCGCCGTCACCGCCGCCCTGGCCGCCGCGGACCCGGACACCGTCGGAGCCGTCCTGGTCAAGGTCGGCACCACCCTCATCTCCAGCGTCGGAGGCGCGTCCGGTCCGCTGTACGGCAGCGCTTTCCGCACCATGGGCAAGGCGCTTCAGGCCCCGGCGGCGGACGTGCCGCAGTTCGCCGCCGCGCTCGCCGCCGGGCTGCAGAGTGTGCAGAAGCTCGGCGCGGCCGCCCCCGGCGACAAGACGATGATCGACGCCTACGCCCCCGCGGTGGACGCCTTCCGGCAGCGGGCCGAATCCGGCGAAGGTTTCGCCGCCGCGGCGCTCGCCGCGGCGGACGCCGCCGAGGAGGGCATGCGCGCCACCACGCCGATGCAGGCCCGCAAGGGCCGCGCCTCCTACCTCGGCTCCCGCAGCATCGGCCACCAGGACCCCGGCGCCACCTCCACCGCCCTGATCTTCCGCGCCCTGGCGGAGACGGCCGAGGCCGCCCGATGACCCGCCGGACCTACCCCGGCCGGACGGCCGCACCCGGCACCGCCCTGGGGTTCCTGCACCGCACCGACCGCCCGCCTGCCGACACCGTGCCGTCCCCGCCCGCGGGCGGGGATCCCGCCCGGCAGATCACCGACGCCTTCGACGCCGTCGCCGCCGCCCTGCTCGACCTGTCGGCGGCGCTGCGCGCGCGGGGCGAGGACGAGCAGGCCGACATCATGGAGGTCAACGGCTACCTCGCCCAGGACGCCGACCTGCGCGAACAGGCCGTCAAACACACGCGGCAGGGGCTGCCGGCGCCCGCCGCCGTACGGCAGGCCGTGGACACCTACGCCGGCATCATCGCCGCGCTGGACGACCCGACCCTGGCCGAACGCGCCGCCGACATCCGGCAGGTCGGCCGCCGGGTCCTGGCCCGGCTGCACGGCGAAACCGCCCCCGCACCCGACCGGCCCCTGGTCCTGGCCGCCCACGAGATCGGCGCGGCGGACCTGCTCGAACCCGGCCGCACCGTGACCGCCGCCGTCTCCGTCACCGGCGGACCCAACTCCCACGCCGCCATCGTCGCCCGGTCCCTGGGCATACCCCTCCTGCTCGCCGTCGACCCGGCCCTGCTCGACGAGGAGGACGGGCAGGAAATGCTCCTGGACGCCGACCGGGCGACAGCGGTGGCCGACCCCGGCGACGACGAACGCGGCAGCGCGCTGCACGCCATGGAGGCCGCCCGCGCCCGCCGCGACGCGCTCGCCGCGGAACGCCACCTCCCGGCCCGGACGCTGGACGACCACCTTGTCGTGGTGCGGGCCAATGTCGCCACCCCGGCCGACGCCCGCGCCACGCTGACCGCGCACGCCGACGGTGTCGGCCTGCTCCGCACCGAACTGCCCTTCCTCCACCACCGCGCCTGGCCCACCCGCGCCCAGCACACGGCGGCCCTCGTCCCCGTCCTGCGCCCCCTCGCCGGCCGGACGGTCGTGGTCCGCACCCTGGACTTCGCCGACGACAAACTGCCGCCGTTCCTCTCGACGGGCCACGCGGACGGACGCATCGGCCGCGGGCTGCCGCTCATGCTGGCCCAACCGGAGGCGTTCGCCGACCAGTTCCGCAGCCTCCTCGCCGCCGGCGCGGAGACGGACCTGCGGATCATGATCCCGATGGTGGCGAGCGTGGACGAACTGCGCTCCTGCCGAGCGCTGCTGGAGTCCGCCGCCGCGGAACTCGGCGTGTCCGCACCCCCGTTGGGCATCATGGTCGAGCTCCCCGAGGCCGTCGCGGCGGCCGACGACCTGGCCCGCGAGGCGGCGTTCTTCTCCATCGGCAGCAACGACCTGACCTGTCAGATCCTGGGCCTGGACCGCCGCGACCCCGCCGCCACCCCGGCGATGGCCGCGCATCCCGACGTGCTGCGCGCCGTCTCCGAGGTGGTCGCCGCCGCACACCGCCACCACCGCCAGGTCTCCGTCTGCGGCGACGCGGCGGCCCACCCCCTGGTCGCCCCGCTGCTCATCGGCCTCGGCTGCGACAGCCTGTCCGTCGCCCCCGCCGCCCTCGACGAGGTCCGGGCCCGTGTCCGCAGGCTCCACCACGGCACCTGCGCCACCACCGCGACCGCCGCCCTCGCCCTGCGCACCCCCGAGGACGTGTGGCGCCTGGCCGAGCGGCACTGCCTGCCGCCACTGCCGTGACGGCCGCCGGCCGCGCTCGTCACCGGGCACCCGGTGACGAGCGGGGCCCGGCGCCCGGCTGACGCCGTCCTCACCGACGGAGAGGGCGGCCCGCGGCCCCGGTCACTGGCCGACTCGCCCGTCGACGCACTCGCGCAGCAGGTCGGCGTGCCCGCAGTGCCGGGCGTACTCCTCGATCCGGTGCACCAGCAGCTCCCGGACGGCGATGCCCTCCTTGCCCACGCGCTCGCCCAGGTCCGGATGCGCGGCCAGCGCGGCATCGGTCGCGGCCTGCTCGCGCGCCAGATCCACGTACGCGGCGTCGACCACGTCCTGCTCGGCGACGGCTCCGTCGAAGTCCGCGTCCCGCGCGCCGTACAGCTTCGGCAACGGGTCACCGTCGCCGATCCAGTTGCGCCAGTCCCGTTCGACCTCGGCTAGGTGCCGCACCAGGCCGAGCAGCGACATCGTCGACGGCGGAACCGAACGGCGGGCCATCTGCTCCGCGTCCAGCCCCTCGCACTTCATGCGCAGGGTCAACCGGTAATTCGTCAAATAGTCCTGCAGTGTGGCGAGTTCACCGTCCGGACTGTTCCCCTCGCTGTCGCGGGGGTCGTCGTCCGGGTCGGCCCACATGTCGGGGTAGACGGTGGCCTGGGTCCATCGTGCGGGCTGGTCGCTCATGCGGCACATGGTGGTGTGCGGGCGCCGCGGCACGCGAGCCGTTTTCGGGGCTGAACGCTCCCGGCCCCTCCGGCCGGACGGCGATCCGGGCCCTCCGGCCGGATGTCGGTGCCGTGGTCTGCCGTCTGGCCCATGACGAGCTCGGCACGGACCGCCGACGCGGCCGACTGCCCTCGTCAGTAAGGCAGGAGGGGAAGGTCATGCCTTGATCACACGGACGGCGGCACACCCGGGAGGCGCGCCATGGCGCCGACGATCCCCGCGCGGGAAGCACTGCTGGACGCGGTCGGACACGGCCGCGTCGAGGAGGTCCACGCGTTGCTCAAGAACCCGGGGAGGCCCACCTCGACCGCACGGCGCTGATCGACCGCTGCCTCGGCCGGCTGCTGCGCGGCGGGGACCGGCCGCAGGAACTGAGCGGCTTCTGGAACCTGCTGGAGAGCTTCGGGCCGACCGAGGAGGAGCCGGCGCGGCGAGTGGGCGACTGGGCGCGGCTGCCCGCGCCCGCGCCCATTGCCGGTCGCGCCCAGGACCTGCTGCGACGCATCCAGGAGGCTGGACGGCTGGACGTCTCCGTGCGTCGAACAGGCCCGCCGCCTGCGCTACAGCCGCCTGACGGCGCCGCTCGCCCGCCGTGCGCTGCGGGTGCCCCGCGCTCCGCGCCCGGCGACCCCGGCTACCGCGGACGCCGTGCGACGAAGACGAGCTCCCGGCCGGGCCGGTCGGGAGCGTCACGGACGTCGTCGAGCACGTACCCCTGCGCGTCCAGGTCCGCCTCGACCTCCTGCCGACCGCGGAAGCGCACCTTCTTCGTCCGCGACCTGCGCGCTCCCTTCGGCGGCGTCGGCGACTCCGGCGTCGGCCGCGAGGGCGGCAACTTCAGCCGCGAGTTCTTCACCGAACCCAAGGCGGTCGTCATGCAGATCACCCAGGACTGACCGCCGGACCGGGGGACCGTCCGGGCGGCTGCCTCCACGCCGCGGGGGAAGGCAGCCGCCCGGGCACGTGCCGAAGGGACGGCCCGGTCGCCACGGCGTGGGACACGGCCCCGGCGTGGTGACCGGGCAGGTCGCGGTGGCAGAGTGGCCGTATGTGCGGTCGATACGTGTCCACTCGCAGCCCGCGGGAACTGGCCCCGCTGTTCGGGGTGACCGACTGGCGCGCCGACGAGACGCTCGCGCCGAACTGGAACGTCGCCCCGACCGACGACGTGTGGGCCGTCCTGGAACGCACGCCGAGGAACACGGACGGCACGGCCGCGGCGGAGCGGGAACTGCGCCCGCTGCGCTGGGGCCTGGTGCCGTCCTGGGCGAAAGACATGAAGATCGGCGCCCGCCTGATCAACGCGCGGATGGAGACCGTGCACGAGAAACCCGCCTTCCGCCGCGCGTTCGCCCGCCGCCGCTGCCTGCTGCCCGCCGACGGCTTCTACGAGTGGGAGCAGACCGAGGACCCCCGCACCGGCAGGCCGCGCAAGCAGCCGTACTTCATCCACCCCGAGGACGGGCAGGTGATGGCGCTCGCCGGCCTGTACGAGTACTGGCGCGACCCGGCCGTCGGTCACGACGACGACTCCGCCGCCTGGCTGATGACCTGCACGATCATCACCACCGAGGCCACCGACGAGGCCGGCCGCGTCCACCCCCGCATGCCGCTCGCCCTCACCCCCGGCCACTACGACGCCTGGCTCGACCCCGCCCACCAGGACCCCGACGAGCTGCGGGCCCTGCTGGACCGTCCGGCAGGCGGCCACCTGAACGCCCGCCCGGTCTCCACCGCTGTCAACAACGTCCACAACAACGGCCCGCACCTCCTCGACGAACTCGCGGCCTGACCCCGCCCGGCGGCCCTCCGGCCGTTCAGGGCAGGCGGCGGGCGCCGTCCAGGCAGTGCGGCACCGCGGCCACCCGTCGGTCCACCTGGTCGGCCGGCGACAGGTCGAGCCTGGCGAACCGCCCGGCCGAGCTCTCCGGCGGCCAGCAGCGACGGGCGGCCCTGGTACGCGCGTTGGCGGCCCGGCCGGCCGTCGTGCTCGCGGACGAGCCGACCGGGGCGCTGGACCTGCGCACCGCCCGCCAGGTCCTCGACCTGTTGCGGGGCCTCGTCGACGACCTGGGCCGGACCGTCGTCATGGTCACCCACGACCCGGCCGCCGCGGCCCGCGCCCACCGGGCGCCGGTGATGGCCGACGGCCGCGTGGTGGGCTCCCCGGACAGCCCGACGGCACCCGAACTGGCGGACCGGGCCGCCGCCCAGGAGCACCACCCGAGCGGGGACCTGCCGATCGCGCTCCCCGAACGCGCCGTCGTCCCCTCCCGGCTCGTCTCCCGGCCGGCCGGACTGCCGGGCGTCACCGCCGCGGTCGGCGGCATCAGCTTCCCGGCGGCGGTCGTCGGCGCCGACGGCCGGCCCGTGCCGCTCGCCGAAGACCCCGGCACCGCCGGGCACGGCTGGTCCTCGACCCGGCTGCTGACCCGGCCGGTGTGACGCCGGGAGCCCCGGGGCGGCGCACCCGGGGCGCCCGGCGGCACACCGAGGATGCGAAAGAATGGGGGCCTTACCGGCTCGAGGAAAGAGAATCTCCCGCATGGCCGTCATCCATCAGACCGTTCTCGAGCCGACCAAGCTGGAACTGCTCACCTCCTGGCTGCCGTCCCGCCCGTGGTACCGCGGTGGCGCGGGCGGACCGGAGCTGGCGAAGGCCGGCGGTTTCCGGCTGGACGACCCGGAGGGCGAGGTCGGCATCGAGTTCATCGTGACCACCGACACCTCCGGCCCCGACCCGGTCTCCTATCTGGTGCCGCTCCCGACGCCTGTACGAGCCGCTGCAGCGGGCGCTCGCCGAGATCGACGGAGCCGTCCGCCAGGGCGACGACTTCGACCCGGCGACCATGGCGGGCCGCTTCACCGTCGCCCTCTCCGACCTGGGTGAGACGACGCTGCTGCCGCGCCTCGCGGCGGCGGCCCGCGAGCGGGCGCCCCGCGTGTCCTTCGCGGTGCGCCCACTGGACGTGGACCAGGCCGAGAGCCGGCTGCGCCGCGGCGAACTCGACGCCTTCGTCGCCACCCCGGTGCTGACCTCCCACCGCACGGTGCGGATCCCGCTCTTCCAGGAGCGCTACGTCGGCATGGTCGCCGCCGGCCACCCCCGGATCCGCGGCGCGTCGGTCACCCTGCCGGAGCTCGCGGCCGAACAGCACGCCACCGTGTACGGCCCCAGCGGCCATACCCTGCCCAGGTCCGTGCTCGCCACCCACGGCCTGCTGGACCGGGTGGCGGTGGACGCCACCCGCTTCTCGACGCTGCCCTACCTGCTGGAGCGGACCGACCTCGTCGCGATCGTCCCCGAGTACGTCGGCGAGGTCTTCACCGCCTCCCACCGCCTCCGCCTGCTGCGCCTGCCGTTCGAGACCGAGCCGACCGAGGTCGCCCTCTACGCCCGCCACGAGGCGTCCCGCAACCCGGCCCAGCGCTGGCTCGTCCACTTCATGGCCGAGGTCCTGGGCGAACTGGTCAGCCCGGCGCAACTGCCGCCGAGCGCCGGCTGAGCCACCGCACAAGCGGCCCCGGCGGCGGCCCGCTCCGCTGGATGTCCGGCGGAGCGGGGTGGGAGGGGAGAGGACCGGGTTACCGCTTGACGTACACCGTCGCCGACGCCGTCGACGCCTCGTGCAGGTCGTCGCCCGGCCAGCTGACCGTGTAGGTCGCGTCGCCCCGGGTGCGCGGCAGGTCGTCGATGGTGAACGTGCCGTCGGCCGCGACCGTCACCGAGGACAGCGCGCCGGTGCCGAGCCGGTCCGTCCGCGTGACCTTGAGCACCGCCCGGTCGGGCAGCGCCTTGCCCTGCGCGGTGAACGTGCCGGTGATCTCGACGCCCGTGCTCAGCGAGCCCTCCGCGGGCGCCGTCAGCGCGATCGAGGTGGGCGCCTTGCCGACGGACACCGTGGTGGTGATGTCCTCGGCGGGGCGGTGGGTCAGATCGCCGAGGAAGGAGACGGTGTACGTGGCGTCGCCGACCAGGCCGGGCTCGTCGAGGACGGTGAAGGTGCCGTCGTCCTTGACGGTGGCGGTGCCCAGGTCGTGGGTGCCGTCGGCGTCGGTCCGGGTCGCGGCGACCTTCAGCGGCTCGGCGGGGGCGGGACCGTCGTACGCCAGCCTGCCGCGCACGGCGAGCGGCTCGCCCGCCACGGCCTGGGCCGGGCTGTGGGTGAGCGCGTCGGTGAAGCGGACGTCGTACTGCACGGCCGGGGGCTGGATGATGTGCAGCCAGAACTGGTTGCCGGCGGCGTTGGTGGTCACGGCGAACAGCCGCGAGCCGTCGGCGGACCACTCCAGGCCGCGCGGAGCGACCCGGTCGCCGTCGAGGCTGCCCTCGAAGGCGAACTCCAGCGGGGCCGTCGAGTCGTTCGGGTCGGCGGGCTGCACGAGCAGGTCGGGCGTGGAGCCGCCGGCCGCCGCGCCGCGCGCGAGGTACTTGCCGTCGCCGCTGAACGCGACGGCGGAGGCAGCGGCGCCGGACGGGAGGGCCGGATGGCCGACGGGCGCGTCCGACAGGTCGCCGGTGTTCAGCAGCCGGGTGCCGGCGGAGGCGTCGGCGACGGCGACCCGGGCGCCGTCCGGGGACACGGCGATGTCCTTCAGGTTCAGCGCGCCCTTGCCGTCGGCGTCGGCGAAGCGCCGCCCGGCGGTGCGCACGAGGGTCTGACCGCTCGCGTCGTACACCGCCAGGAACGGGTCGGCCGCCTGCGCGTTGAGCGGCTGCCCCATCAGCAGGCGGTCGCCCGCCCCGGCCTCCAGCTGCAGCTTGCCGTAGTCCTGCCAGCCGGTGCGCGGCGCGCCGCTGTCGGGGACGTAGGAGTCCAGGTAGGTGAGCGTCGAGTCGCACTGCGACACGGAGGACGCGTACGGCGTGGTGAAGTACAGCTTGCCGCCGGCGAGGGCGAGGCTGCGGCCGCAGGTGTCGGTGGACACGTACACGCCGCTGATCAGCTGGTACGTGGTGGTGTCGTACCGCATGATCCTCTCGCGCTCGCCGGCGTAGAGCGTGGAGCCGTCGTCGCTCAGCGCCAGTCCGGAGACGTGGTACTGCGTGCTGATCGTGCTGATCCGCTCGCCCTGGAAGGTGTAGACGGCGATCACGCCGTAGTTGTAGTAGCTGCCCATGTTGCTGTCGGCGACGTACACGCGCTGGTGCGCGGAGTCCACCGCGAGCGCCGAGTACGAGGCGATGGGCAGCTTGGCCACGGCGTCGGAGGCCGCCGCGTGCGCCGCGGGCGCGGCGGCGAGGGTCAGTCCGGCCCCGGCGAGCTGGGCGGCGAGCAGGACGGCCGCAAGACGTCCGGGACGGTGTGCGCTCTTCAATTGTGCCCCCCACAGGCTGAGTCGGGTGCTCACGGGGTCCGTGGCGCACCTGTAACGGCCATCAGACATCCGCGCCGATCCCCCATCAAGGGGGCACGCCGCGCCGTGGCGTGGCGGGCCCCGGGAGCGAACGGGAGTGAAACCGGCCGCCGCCGGCCGGGCGCCCGTCCTCCACGGACGGCCGGTCAGCGGCGGAGCTGGGCGTTGAGCCGCGCGGCCTGCCGGGTGAGGTGGTCGCGCTCGGGGAGGTTGGGCGCGGCCCGGGCGGCTTCCGCGTAGAGCCGCGCCGCGGTCATCAGGTCACCGTCGCGCTCGCGCAGGTACGCCGCGACGGCGGTGTGGCGGGGCAGGGCGGGGTCGAGGTCCGCGAGGGCGGCCAGCCCGGCCCGCGGGCCGTCGGCCTCGCCGACCGCGACGGCCCGGTTGAGGCGGGCCACCGGGCTGTCGGTGAGCCGCACCAGTTCGTCGTACCACTCGACGATCTGCACCCAGTCGGTCTCCGCGGCCGTCCGGGCGTCCGCGTGCAGGGCGGCGACGGCGGCCTGGGCCTGGAACTCGCCCAGCCGGTCGCGGGCGAGCGCCGCCTGCAGCACGTCGACGCCCTCGGCGATCAGACGGGTGTCCCACAGGCCGCGGTCCTGCTCGGCGAGGGGGACGAGCCTGCCGTCCGGGCCGGTCCGCGCCCGGCGCCGCGCGTGGTGCAGCAGCATCAGCGCGAGCAGGCCCGCCACCTCCTCATGACGGGTCATGGCCGCGAGCCGGCGGGTGAGCCGGATCGCCTCGGCGGCGAGGTCGACGTCGCCGGAGTAGCCCTCGTTGAAGACCAGGTAGAGCACGCGCAGCACCGTCGCCACGTCACCGGGCTGGTCGAAGCGGACGCCCGCGACGGTCCGCTTGGCCCTGCTGATGCGCTGGGCCATGGTCGCCTCCGGAACGAGGTAGGCCCGGGCGATCTGCCGTGTGGTCAGACCGCCCACCGCGCGCAGCGTCAGCGCGACCGCCGAGGCCGGCGTCAGGGAGGGGTGCGCGCACAGGAAGTACAGCTGGAGCGTGTCGTCCCGCGCCGCGCCCGGCCCGGGCGCGGGCTCGCCCTCGACGAGCGCCTCGCGCCGCCGCCGGGAGGTGTCGGCGCGGACCGCGTCCAGGAACTTCCGCCAGGCCACGGCGACCAGCCAGCCCTTGTGGTCCCGCGGCGGATCGTCCGGCCACACGCGCACCGCTTCGATCAGCGCCTCCTGCACGGCGTCCTCGGCCGCCGCGAAGTCGGCTCCGCGGCGGACGAGAACGCCGATCACGGCAGGAGCGAGGGTCCGCAGCAGGGCCTCGTCCACCGGGGTCACTCCGTGATGGTCTCGGGCGCAGTGAGGAACGGGCGCACCTCGAGCCACTCGTGGATCGGCTTCCCGCCCGCGCCGGGAGCCGCGGACAGCTCGCCGGCCAGCTCCAGCGCCCGCTCGTAGCTGTCGACGTCGATCACCATCCAGCCGGCGATCAGGTCCTTGGTCTCCGCGAACGGGCCGTCGGTGACCGGCGGCCGCCCCTCGCCGTCGTAGCGGACGAACGTGCCCTCCGGGGAGAGCGCCTGCCCGTCGACGAACTCCCCGGTGCCTTCGAGGCGGGCCGCGAAGTCCTGCATGTACCGGATGTGCGCCGAGACCTCCTCCGGCGTCCACTGGTCCATCGGCACGTCGTTGACCGCCGCCGGCGCGCCCCGGTAGTGCTTGAGCAACAGGTACTTGGCCATGGTGTTCTCCTCGGTGCGCTACGGCCCATTGTGGCCGCGTTCACCCAGGGGACGCAGCCGCACCCGCGATCTCGACATCCCTCCGCGATATTTCTTCTCCCGGGTCTCCGGCGCACCGGCGGCGCCCCGCGAGCAGGGCCCTCAGGAGAGCCGGGCGGTGATCTCCCGCTTGAGGATCTTGCCGCTCGGGCCCATCGGCAGCGCGTCCATCAGCCACACCTGGCGCGGGTACTTGTAAGCGGCCACCCGCTCGCGCACGAACTCCTGCAGCCCCTCGGGCGTCTCCTCGGCACCCGCGCGCAGCACGACCGCCGCCGCCACCTCCTCGCCGAGCCTGTCGTCGGGGACGCCCACGACGGCGGCGAGGGCGACCGCCGGGTGCTCGTGCAGCACCTCCTCGATCTCCCGCGGGTAGACGTTGTAGCCGCCGCGGATGATGAGGTCCTTCTTGCGGTCGACGATGTAGAGGTAGCCGTCCTCGTCCTGGCGCGCCAGATCGCCGGTGCGCAGCCAGCCGTCGGGCACCGCGGCCGCGGTCTCCTCCGGGCGGTTCCAGTACTCCTTCATCACGTTCGGCCCGCGCACGGCCAGTTCGCCGACCGTGCCGGGGGCGACGTCCTGGCCGGCGTCGTCGACCAGCCGGACCTCGACGTCGCGGATGGGGGTGCCGATGGATCCCGGCTTGCGGGGGCGGCCGAGATGGTTGAAGGAGACGACCGGGCTGGTCTCGGACATGCCGAAGCCCTCGAGGATGGCGCAGCCGAAGCGGCGCTCGAAGGCGTGCAGCAGTTCCACCGGCAGGGACGCGCCGCCCGAGACGCACATCCGCAGGCTGGAGACGTCGGCCTCGGCGCCGGCCGGGTGCTGGAGCAGGGCCGCGTACATGGTGGGCACGCCCTCGAACACGGTCGCCCCGTCCCGGACGATGGCCTCGAGCACGGTCGCCGGGTCGAAGCGCGGGATGAGCGTGAGCGAGGCGCCGCCGAAGACGGCGGTGTTCATCGTGCAGGTCTGGCCGAAGATGTGGAACAGCGGCAGACAGCCCACGATGACGTCCTCGGGCGTGAGGTGCTGCACGTCGGTGACGTTGACCTCCGTGTTGTGGCGCAGCCCCGCGTGGGTGAGCGCGGCGCCCTTGGGGCGGCCGGTGGTGCCGGAGGTGTACAGCAGGACGGCGATGTCGTCGCCGGCCACCGCGGCGACCTCGTGGAGCGGCTCCAGCGGCGCCAGTTCGGCGGCGAAGGCGGCGGGCTCCACGGCGATGTGCCGCACCCCGGCGGCGGCCGCGCCCTGCGCCCCCTCGCCCGGGGCCGCGTGCCACTCGAACAGCAGCACGGCGCCCGAGTCCCGCAGGTGGTACTCGGTCTCCCGGGACTTGAGCAGCGGGTTCATCGGCACCACGATGCCCCCGGCGCGCAGGATGCCGTAGTAGAGCACCACGAACTCCGGCACGTTCGGCAGCATGAGGGCGACCCGGTCGCCCACCCGCAGGCCCTCGGTGCGCAGCAGCGCCGCGGCCTGCGCGCTCAGCCGGTCCAGTTCGGCGTAGTCGGTGGTCGCCGTCCCCAGCCGCAGCGCCGGCCGCTCGGGCTGCCGCCGCGCCGTCTCCACCAGGAATTCCGCCAGATTGGCCATGATGCCTCCTTGCATCCCGCTCGCGGCTGACGGGTCCCGCCGTCACCGCTGCCGGAATGTTCACGCCCGGGACGGGACGGGTCCATGGCGGCACGGACAGCTCCCACCCCACCAGATTGTTCCTGGGGACATTGAACAGGCCGTACGCTGCGGGTATGGGACTCTCGGACGTGGCCGCGGCGTTGCGTGACCGGCTGCCGGAATTGGGCGGGAACATGGCGCGGCGCATCCGTTCCGAGGTCGAGTCCTACACCGACGAGACCCTGATCCCGTTCGCCTCGCTGCACGAGTCCTGCACGGCCAACGCCGACATGGTGCTCGGCCATCTCGCCTGTCGCACGGACCCCGACGTGCGCTCCGCCTGGGAGACCGGCCGCCTGCGCGCCGAGCAGGGCGTCCCCCTGGCGGACACCCTGCACGCCTTCCGGGTCGGCTTCGAGTACCTGTGGTCGCGGATGATCGACGAGGCCCGGCGGCACCCCGAGGTCACGGACGCGCAGCTGGTCGCGGGCTCGTCGGACATCTGGGCGCTGTCCGGACGCTACGCCGAGGCCGTGGCCGCCTCCTACCGGGAGACCAGCGCGGAACTGGCGCTGCGCCGCGAGGCGCGCCGCTCGGCACTGGTCGAGGCACTGTTCACCGGCGCCCTGGCGGAGCGCACCACGCCGTGGGAGGCCGCCGGGCAGCTCGGCCTGAGCGAGCGCGGACCGTACGCGGTGGTGGCCGCGGCCGTTCCGGATCCCGGCCAGGAGCCGCTGCCCGGGATCGAGGGCGCGTTGCGCGAGGCCCGTGTGCCCTCCGCCTGGCGCCTGCTGCCCGACGCCCAGATCGGCGTGGTCTCACTGACGCACCCCGGCGCCGAGACCGTGGGCCTGCGCCTGCTGCGCCGGCACCGCGCCCGCGTGGGGGTCAGCCCCCTCTTCGACTCGCTGCGCGACACACCGCAGGCACTGCGCTTCGCCCGGCTCGCCCTGAACCGGGTGCCGGGCGACGGTCCGGGCGTGGCCCGCTTCGACGACCGTCCCCTCGCGATGCTGGTCACGGCGGCCCCGGCGGAGGCGAAACGTCTGGTGGAGGTCGTCCTGGGCCCGGTGCTGGCCCTGCCCGCCGCGGAGCGCGCGCGGCTGCTGGAGACCCTGGGGCAGTGGTTCGCGGCGGGCGGCGTCGCGGCCGAGGCGGCGAAGGGGCTCTACGTCCACCCCAACACCGTGCGCTACCGGCTCCGCCGCATCGAGGAGCTGACGGGACGGTCGCTGTCCGACCCGGCCGCCCTCGCCGACCTGGGCACCGCCCTGCACGCACTGCGCCTGCTGCCGGAGTGACCGGCCCGCCGCCGGTCCCGCCCGCTACGACGGCACGTCGTCACCCTCGCTGTGGTCGCGGACCCAGTTCTTGTGGGCGTTCGAGCCTTCCCGTCCGGGCGAGATCCTGAGCACGGCCCCGCCGTCGATCTGCTCCAGGCCGGTGATCACATAGGGAGACCCGGTGTGCACCGCGATGCGGATGCTGCCGTTGCCGAACTCCGTCACCCGCAGGGTCCGTCCGCCGGACAGCGGGATGTCCCGCTTGCCGATCTCCACCGGTCGCTCGTCCGCCGCAGCCATGCCCCGACTCCTCGTCCGCCATGCCGGATCGCTGCCCACACGGTACTGATCATGCGCCGGGAGAGTGAGGTGTACGGGCCGATTCCCGGACCGTTCTGTGACCGCGTCGGCGTGGCGCGACCTTTCTATCTCCAATCGGGGTTGTTCCTAGAATGGCCGGGTGGAGGACATCGAAGCGATCGCGGCGCTGCAGGATCCGGTACGGCGCCGTCTGTACGAGTACGTGGTGGCGCAGGGGCGTGAGGTCGGCCGCAACGAGGCCGCGGAGGCGGCCGGGGTGGCGCGCACACTGGCCGCGCACCACCTGGACCGGCTGACGGAGGCGGGGCTGCTGGAGACCGGCAGCCGCCGCCTGACCGGCCGTTCGGGGCCCGGGGCGGGGCGTCCCGCGAAGGTGTACACGCGGGCGCGGGGCGAACGAGCGGTGTCGCTGCCCGCCCGCGACTACCGCACGGCCGCGGAACTCCTCGCCGAGGCCGCCGAGGAGGCCGGGCTGGACGCCGGACTGTGCGCGGCCGCGCGCCGCCGGGGCGAGGCCCTGCGCGGCGTGGCGGCGCCCTGCGGCGGGCTCGACGAGGCCGCGGAGATGCTGGCCGCCCGGGGCTACGAACCGTACCTGGCGGGCGCCGAAGAGGCGGGTGCCGGGGAGGCGGGCGGGGCGGCCGGGCGCGTGGTCCGGATGCGCAACTGCCCCTTCCACGCCGTCGCCGAACGCTTCCCGCCGCTCGTGTGCGGCATGAATCTCGCACTGCTGGAGGGGCTGCTCGGCACGGACGGTCCCGTGCGCGCCCGGATGGACGCCCGGCCGGGGGAGTGCTGCGTGGTGGTCGAGGATTCTAAAAACAAACTTGATTGACATAGAAATGGGCGCCGTGCTGGGATGAGGCCATGACCGCATCCGTGCCCGCCGCCCACCTCGCCCAGCTCAACGTCGCCACGCTCCGCCACCCCCTCGACGACCCGCGCACGGCGCCGTTCGTCGAGATGCTCGACCCGGTCAACGCCGCCGCCGAGGGCGCGCCCGGCTTCGTGTGGCGGCTCGTGGAGGAGGGGGCGGCCGACGCCACCGGCCTGCGCCCGGCGGGGGAGAACGTCATCGTCAACCTGACGGTGTGGGAGTCCCCGGAGGCCCTGTGGGACTTCACCTACCGCAGCGGGCACCTGGAGGTGATGCGGCGGCGCCGCGAGTGGTTCGAGCGGCACGCCGAGGCGCACCTGGCGCTGTGGTGGGTCCCCGCCGGCCACCTCCCGACCGTCGGCGAGGCCCTGGAACGGCTGGCCCACCTGCGGGCACACGGGCCGTCCCCGCGCGCGTTCACCTTCGCCTCCTCGTACACCGCCGCCGAGGCCGCCCAGCACCTCGAACCCGTGCCGCCGGCGCGGGCCGAGCGGACGGCCGACAGTGACCCGTCGGCCCGTGCCGGGGACGCGGCGGCCGTATGACGGAGGGGATCGTGTGACGAGGGGGGCGTCAGGACGTGGGCCGGGCCTTCCCGAGGCCGCCGCGGCAGGCGATGGCGGCCTCCGGCTCAGCCGTGGATGATCGACATCAGCGCCCGGTGGGTTTCGTCGTCGGCGGCCGCCACGAGTCCGCGGCCCGCCGGTCCGACCGGGGCGCCGTCGATCCCGGTGACCACGCAGCCGGCCGACCGGCACAGGGAGATGCCGGCGGCGAAATGCACGCTCCCGGACAGGTCGCCACCGTCCGTGACGTATGCGGCGCGCTTGCCGGCGGCGACCCACGCCAACGCCAGAGTCGTGGACACGACCCGGGGCCGGAACCGTTCCACGAACCCGGGGTGCCGGAGCAGGTCCACAGCCCGGAAGCCGGGGGCGCCGGGGAACGGCGGATCCAGGTTCACGTCCACGAGCCGGGTCGTGGACATGGGCGCCAGCAGAGCGTCGACACCGTCGCGCCGTACCCGGGCGGTCTCACCGTCGGTGAAGAAGACCTCGCCGCTGAACGGGTCGGCCACCGCCGCCGCACCGCCGCGCAGGGCCACGTTGACGGCCACCAGCATGCTGCCGACGGCGTAGTTCAGCGTGCCGCACAGGGGATCCACCAGCCACTGGCGGGCGGCCCCGGCGGCACCCTGCTGCCCGCCCTCCTCGCCGAGCACGGCGTCATCGGGCCTGGCGGCGTGAATGACGCCGAGGATCGTCTTCTCGGCCTCCACGTCGGCGGCGGTGGCGAAGTCCCCGGCGCCCTTGTCGACACGGGTGAGCGTCCGGCCGTACATGGCGCGCACGACGTCCGCGCCGGCCCGCGCCGCGGCCACCGCCACCTCGGTGTCGTCGAGGCCCGCATACGAGTTGATCACGTCAGGCAGGGTATCGGCGGCGAGGGCTCGGGAACCGGCCGATTCCGGCGTTCCCGGTCCCCGGCGAAGCCGGCCTGCCCGACGTACGGTTGCGGCGGTCAGCCCTCCGCGGGCACCACCCGCCTCACCTTGCCGTCGGTGTCGGCCTCGATGTAGCCGGAGCCGTAGGTGCCCGACAGGTAGACGGCCATGCCGGCCGGGTCGCCGAACGTGGTGTCGGGCTGCCTCACGAGCAGGTAGCGCGACTGCGGATCCTCGACGTTCAGCTTCTTCTCCGCCTGCGCGAAGAGCGCCGGGACCCTGTCCCAGTTGAAGTCGTCGAGACTGACGGGCTGAGTTCCGCCGGTCAGGGTGCCGGAGATGATGTCCTTCGTCACGCCCTGGCCGGGACGGTAGGTGTAGGAGTCGTAGCGGGTCTTGCTGCCCTTGACCATCATCCGGGCGTTGGCGTAGTCGGGGTAGACGGTGAAGTCGCCGAACATGGTCCGGCCGGTCGCCTTCTTGAACGCCTTGACGGCGCTCCGGATGCCGTCGGGGGTGAGCAGGCCGTCGCTCTGGTTGTCCGGTGCCCCGTCGGCGGCGGTGGTGGTGGGTGAGGCGGTCGTGTCCAACGCGGTCCCGCCCGACGCGGTCCCGCCCGACGCCGAGGCCGTGGCGGACGCGGCGGCCGAGGCGCCGGCCTTCGCGTCACCGGAGTCGCCGGAGTCGCCGCCGAGCGGGACCAGCCACCAGACCAGTGCCACGGTGCCCGCGAGGGAGGCGCCCAGCGCGCTCAGCAGCACGGCCCGGCCGGAGCCGCGCCGGCCGTCCGTGCGCATGGGCGCGGTCACTTTCTGCGGCGGGGCCGTGGTCGCGGGCCCGAACGGGGAGAGCGGCGGACCGAAGCCCGCGGGGACCGACGGGTGCGCGGGCGCGGTGGGGTGCCCGGCGCCGAGCCGGCCGGACGGCGGGTGCAGCGCGTAGGAGGTGGGCTGGTCGAGCGGCGCTGCTCCTCCGGGGACAGCCGGCCGGGGGGCTCCCGTTTCCGCCGCGACCAGCATCCGGTCCAGTGTGGCGGCGTCCGGCCGCGCCGACGGGTCCCGCACGAGCACGCTCGTCAGCACGTCCTGCAGGGAGCCCGCCCGCACCGGCGGCGGCACGTCCTCGTGCAGGACCGCGGCGAGCGTGGCGATGGTGGTGCCGCGGCGCAGCGGGTGGTGTCCCTCCACGGCCGTGTACAGCATCATGGCCAGCGACCACAGGTCGGACGCGGCCCCGCCCTCCTGTCCCGTGATGCGTTCCGGTGCCATGAAGTCCGGGGTGCCGATGATGGACCCGGTCGCGGTGAGGGAGGTGTTCTCACGGATCGCCGCGATGCCGAAGTCGGTGAGCACGGGACGGCCGTCGGGGCGCAGCAGGACGTTGGCGGGCTTGACGTCCCGGTGCTGGATGCCGGCGTCGTGCGCGGCGGTCAGCGCGGCCAGCACGCCCCGGCCGATCCGGGCCGCCTCCTCGGGCGGCATCGGTCCCCGGGCCAGCCGGTCGGCCAGTGAGCCGCCGGTGACGAGTTCCATCACGATCCACGGATAGGTGCCGTCGCCGCCGTCGACGATGTGGTGGATCGTCACGACGTTCGGATGGTCGATCCTGGCCAGCGCCCGTGCCTCGCGCAGGACCCGCTCGCGCAGCATCCGCGCGGCCTCGGGGTCGTACTCGGCGAGGTCCTGGTCGGGCGGGCGGACCTCCTTGATCGCCACCTGCCGGTGCAGCACCAGGTCCCTGGCCCGCCAGACCGTCCCCATCCCGCCGCCACCGAGGCGGGCCTCCAGCTCGAAGCGCCCGTCGACGACCCGCCGTTCGGTGCCTCTGTCTGCCTCACTCATGCGCGGGAGCTTAGTTGTCGTGACCGACACAGTCCGAACATAGTAGCCATGGCTATAGTAGCCATGTACTCTAAATGGCATGAGCAAGGGTTCGTCGGGTCCCACGGCCGGTTTCCTGGTGTGGCGGCTCGCCAACAAGTGGCGCGTCGCGGTCGACCGCGCGGTGGCCCCGCTGGGCCTCACCCACGCGCAGTACTCGGTGGTCGCCTCGCTGTACGGCATGCAGCGCACGGGCGAGCGGCCCAGCCAGCGCCGGCTCGCCGACCACACCGGCCTGGAGGCGCTGTACGTCTCGAAGCTGGCGCGTGCCCTGGAGACGGCGGGTCTGATCGAGCGCACCCGCGATCCCCGCGACCCGCGCGCCGTGCAACTCGCCCTCACCGAGCAGGGCCGGGCCGTCACGCGGCAGGCCATCGCGGCGGTCCAGGCACTGCTCCAGCAACTGCTGGAGCCGCTCGGCGGCCTCGACGCCCCGCGCACCCGCACGTTCACCGATGAACTGACGATCTTGCTCGACGTGCCTCTCGCACCCTCCGCACCGAACGACGAGAGAACCCAGGGGGCAACATCATGACCGCCACCGCCACCGCCACCGCCACCGCACCCGCCACCGCCACCGCACCCGCCGCCGAGGCCCGCACCCTCGGCCTGGCCCACTACGCCGCCCGCGGCGTCCTGGAGCGCGTCCTGGCCCGGCACGGCATCACCTTCCAGCAGCAGGTCACCCTGCGTGCCGCCGTCACCGCCGACGCCCCGCGGACGCCGGACGCCCTCGTCACCCAGGTCCGGGCGTCCCTCAAGGCAGACCCCGCCGACATCCGCGTCACCGTCGACGAACTCCTGGCCAGGGACCTGCTCGTCGAGGACGGTGCGCACCTCCGCCCCACGGACGCGGGGCGCGAACTGCTCGCCGCCGTCGCCGCGGAGACCGCCCCCGTCACCGCCCGCATCTGGGGCGGCATACCCGCCGACGACCTGGCCGCCGCCGGCCGCGTCCTCGCCCTGGTCACCGAGCGCGCCGACGCGGAACTCGCGGCCCTGACCGCCTGATCCCCACCAGGAGGACCGCCGCCCGCCAGGGTCAGATCGCGCTGGGCGTGTAGCGCGCCGCCACGTCTCCGGCCATCAGCCGCAGTCTCGCGTAGTAGGCCGTGCAGTAGTCCTCGCCGATCAGGGGAAGGATCGTGTCGAGGCGCGTGATGCATGTCCAGAGGACCGCGACGCCGTCGTCGTCGAGCCCGTCCTCGAGCTCCCACTGGACGAGGCCGGCGACGTCCGCGTCGAGGAGGATCAGGTCGATCCCGTCGAAATCCACACCGCGGAAGCCCGCGGGGAACGGTGCGCGCATGTGCTCCTCCCACAGTCGGGAAAGGCGCTCGTCGTGGTGCGGTCCGCTCATGCCGGTGATCATGTCCTGTGGCACGCCGGTGCGTTAGGGGGGGCGGCCCGCGCACGGGGGACAGGGTTGCCGGCGCGGCACCGGCCGCGGTGTTCCGTACCCTGACGGCATGCGCATGCGTCCCACCCTGAGCTGGACCCCTGCCGAGGACCTGCCGCCGGGCACCACGGACCTGGGGCCGGTCGCCGACGCGCTCGGCGCCGGCGGTGTCCTGGTACTCAGCGGGGCGGGCATCTCCACGGAGTCGGGCATCCCCGACTACCGGGGCGAGGGCGGGAGCCTGAGCCGGCACACCCCGATGACCTACCAGGAGTTCACCGGCAGCGCCCGGGCCCGACGCCGGTACTGGGCGCGCAGCCATCTCGGCCGGCGCACCTTCGGCCGTGCCCGCCCCAACGCGGGGCACCGGGCGACGGCCGCGTTCGGCCGGCACGGACTGCTCTCGGGCGTGATCACCCAGAACGTCGACGGGCTCCACCAGGCCGCGGGCAGCGAGGACGTCGTGGAACTGCACGGAAGCCTGGACCGTGTCGTCTGCCTCTCCTGCGGCGCCCGCAGCTCCCGCGCCGAACTCGCCCGGCGGCTGGAGGAGGTCAATCCGGGGTTCGAGCCGGTGGCGGCCGGGATCAATCCGGACGGCGACGCCGACCTCACCGACGAACAGGTCGGGGACTTCCGGGTGGTGCCCTGCGCGGTCTGCGGCGGCGTCCTCAAGCCGGACGTGGTGTTCTTCGGCGAGGCCGTTCCGCCGGGGCGGGTCGAGCACTGCCGCGCGCTGGTCCGCGAGGCGGCCTCCCTGCTGGTACTGGGCTCCTCGCTGACGGTGATGTCGGGACTGCGGTTCGTCCGTCAGGCGGCCGAAGCGGGCAAACCGGTACTGATCGTCAACCGGGACGTGACCCGGGGCGACCGGCACGCCGTCACCCGCGTCGCACTTCCGCTGGGGGCGGCCCTCACCGCCGTGGCGGGCCGGCTGGGCGTCCCCGTCGACGGCGATACGGCGCCCCGGGCCTGAGCCGCATCGGGACGCCGTCCGCCGTCACGGTCCGCCGCCGGCCTCACGCCCAGGGCGACGTCACGTCGAAGGTGGTCGCCACGCGCTTGACCTCGTCCCTCGTCAGGCCTTCGGCCCGGTGTCCGGCGACCAGGTCCATGTACTCGTACCGGGCGCCCGTCTCGGCGTATTCGATGCGGTCGACGGCGTGCGCGACCGACAGGTCGGAGCGGGCCATGACGCCGTGCTTGCTCCACAGCACCACCTGAGCCTCCCGCAGCCCCTCCACGGTCGCCACCTGGAGCTGGGCCGATCCGGGAACCATGAAGTCGAGCACCACGACCCCTTCCGGGAGGCTGACGACCGCCTCCGGCTCCCAGCGCAGGATGCGGGAGTTGAGAGCCGGTGTGGTGCGGTAGGCGGGGATGTGGCTGAGGTAGGTCAGGTGCGGGGGCTGGGCGTGCACCAGGGCCTGGAAGGGGATGTCGCGGCGTGCCATCTGGTCCTGGTGGATGGCCAGGTGGGAGTTGAACTCGCTGGTGAGGTCGGCGAACCGGTGGCGCGGTGAGGTGTGCAGGGTGGCCGACCGTCCGTCCTGGTGGACGCGCACCGCGCCGATGCCGGCCGACGGATCCTGGGCGAGCTGCCGCAGTCGGCGGCCGGAACCGGTCACCAGCAGGGTTCGGCCGGCCAATGCCGGTGCGGGCAGGGGCAGTTCGATGTCCCTGGTGTCGGGGAAGCGCCCGGACACGTCCAATTCCCAGCCGACGCACACCGAGATGTTGCCGGCGGCGGCCTCGCCGGCGTCGATGTCGCTGATCCGGCTGCCGCCCGCGCCCATGTCGGCGAGCAGGTCGTCGAGGTCCGGGAGGGGCTTCGTCATCGGCATGGTGCGGTGCTCCTTCGGAGGCGTGGGCGGAGGCGTGGGCAAGGGCGGCGACGCGGGAACCCGGCGTGTGTGAAACGTTTCATTCCCAGGATCACGATAGGTGCGCGGTCGCACGCCGAACCAGGGCCGAACGGCCCCGCCCGCGCGGTACGCGGCGAACTCGCGCTGGTGGCTGGTGGCGGGCGGGGAGCCGATGCCGGTGCAGGGGTCCGTGGTCAGGAGTCGGCGGTGGACGCGTGGCGGGCCAGTTCGGTGGCCAGGCGCCGCATGACCGTGCGGTTGGCGTGGCGCATCGTGGCCCGGACGACGGGCGCCAGCAGGCGGTCGCCGAGAGGGGCGAGAACCCAGGCGTACGTGAACGAGACGCGGCTGCCCCCGCTCTCGAGCGGCTCGATGGTGTAGGTGCCGTTGGCCAGCCGCCGGCCGGCCGCGCTGACGTTCCGTTCGACGATGCGCCGTGGTGCGTCGCCCTCCACGACCTCGATGGCGATGTCGGTCTTCACGCCTCCCAGGGCGACGGTGACCGTGGCGCACGATCCGATGCCGCGCTCGGGCCCGCTGTAGCGCCAGTCGGACAGATAGTGGTTCGTGAACCGCTCGTGGTGAGCCATGACATCGAGGAAGTCGTAGACCTGCTCGGGCGTCTGCGGAACGTCGATCGACACAGTGACAGGCTTCATGTACCACACGGTACACAGCTCTTGTACCACTTGGTACGCTCCCGACGTGGCGAACATGGAAGGCCCGCGGCCCGAGGACGAAACCCCCGACGCCGAAGTCGACGCTGCCGCTGCCGCCACGGACGGCGATCGGCGGGCCCGGATCGTGGACGCGGCCGTCGTCCACGTCGCGGCGCACGGCATGGCCGACCTGAGCCTGCGTCGTCTCGGCGCCGCGATCGGCGTCAGCCATCGCATGCTGATCCACTACTTCGGCACCAAGGAACAGCTTCTCGTCGAGATCGTCCGGACGTCGGAGCGGCGCCAGCGCGAACTGCTGTCCCGGCTCGGCTCGCAGCCCGGTCTCCCGCCCGCCGACGCCGCGCGACTCCTCTGGCGGCAGCTGACGGACCCTCGACTGGCCAATCAGGAGCGGCTCTTCTTCGAGATCTTCGGGCGTGCGCTGCGGGGCCGTCCCGAGGCCGCCCCGATCCTGGACGGGCTTGTGGCGGACTGGCTGGAACCGCTCGCCGCCGCCGAGGTCGCCGCCGGCGCGGACCCTGCCACGGCCCGGAACCGCGCGAGGCTGGGCCTCGCCACCGTCCGCGGACTGCTGCTCGACCTGCTCGCCACCGGCGACCGCGCCGGTGTCGACGCGGCGATGGAGGAATTCCTCCGGCTGTACTACGGCGCGGAGTGACGGGCCGGCCGTAGCGCCGCTCGCCGCTGTGCCCGCCGTTGCCTCACTTGGCGGGACATCATCCTGCCCCTCCGGCAGGGGCCCACCCGGCACACCGCTGCACGCTGCCCTGTCGCTGCTTGCCTTCCGGCTCGGCGCCTGGCTAAGGTATCTGTCGTAAAAGCTTTTCTGATTGCTTTATGGATGAGCAATGCATCGCTCCCGGCATGTGTTGCTCGAGGGGAGATCTCATGCGGGTCAAGGTGGCTGTGGCGTACCACAGCGGTTACGGGCACACGGCGAAGCAGGCGGCTGCCGTCGCGGCGGGGGCGGAGAAGGTCCCGGACACGGAGGTCACGCTCGTCTCGCTCGCGGAGTTGACCGAGGAGCTGTGGGAGTCGCTCCAGGAGGCCGACGCGATCATTTTCGGGACGCCCACCTACATGGGCGGCAGCAGTGCCGTCTTCCGTGCCTTCATCGAGGCCACCAGCAAGGTCTGGGGGGACAATCTCGGCTGGAAGAACAAGATCGCCGGCGGTTTCACCAACAGCGGCAACATGTCCGGCGACAAGCTCAACACGCTCTTCGACATCGCTCTGTTCGCCGCGCAGCACGGAATGATCTGGGTCGGTCTGGCCGAGTACGGTGGCTGGAACACCTCGGCCGGCAGCCCGGAGGACATCAACCGGCTCGGCAGCTGGCTGGGCGCCATGTCCCAGGCCAACAACGACGAGGGACCGGACGTCACGCCGGGTGCCGGTGACCTGCGTACCGCCGAGGCCCTCGGCCGTCGCATCGCCGAGAACGCGCACGTCTTCCTGGCCGGACGCCGGGCCGTCGACCTCGAGGGCGCCTCCGTCTGACCGGCGGTGCACCGGAGCCGGTCCGGTCTGCCGTGCCTGCCGGAACGCGCGGCAGCGGTAGGCGGCCGACGCCGGGCTCACCGGTGGATGAGGACGCCCTCTTCGACGGCGGCGAGGGTGACGCGCAGGAGTTCGCTCAGAGCCCGGGCGGTGGAGTCGGGCATCCGGGAGACGAGGCGGGCGTGGGCCGCGGTGGTGGCCCGCACCGCCTCTTCGGCTGTCTTGACGCCGAGCGGGGTGAGTTCGACCCAGCTGCTGCGCCCGTCCTCGGTGTCGGCCTGCCGGCTGACATACCCGGCGGCGACCAGCCGCTTGACCACGTTGCTGGTGCCTCCGGAGGACAGCAGCAACGCCTGCGTCAGATCGGTCGGTTTGAGTCGGTACGGCGCGCCGACCCGGCGCAGGGTCGCGAGCACGCCGTACTCGGCCTGGGTCAGGTGCAGCTTGTCCAGCGCCGCGGCGGCGGTCAGGTCGAAGGCCGACATCAACAGGGCGGTGCGCTTGGCGAGTTCGAGGGGGAGGCCGGCGACCTCCGGCATCTCGACGCGCCAGGCCGAGATGATCTCGTCAACGTGGTCGGGCTCCACTGGCACCACCCTTCGCGGTTTTGCTCAACACAAAGATACCGGCGCCGAAAACGCTCGGGCACCGTCAGTCACCTCGGCCGCACACCGCCACGTTCACATTTTAGCTTCCTGAATAGCTTTACGTAATGGCGGCGGACGGGCGGGCGGGCGGCCGACCGGTGCGGTGCGGGCATCCCCGGCCTGCTCGGCTCGGGGATGCCCGGAGGCGTTGTGCCCGGTCGTCACGCGGACGGGCGGATGTCTCCCGCGAAGACGATGATCTGATCGATGAGGCTGCGTCGCAGGTGAACTACGTCGGTTCCCGCCAGCCGCGGGCCCCCGTCCGGTGTGGTGAAGACCCACCGGTACCGAGCCCACTCGTCGGGCATGTCCACCCCGGAGCAGCGGACCATCGTGCCCACCCCGGCCGGGTGGCGGCGGATGTCCAGCACGAACCGCTCGACTGCCTCGATTCCCTCCCTTCGCCCCAGTGGCCCCCAGAAGACCACGTCGGAGGTCAGTGCCTGGGAGAGCAGAGACGTGACGTAGGTGTCCTGGGAGGCGTTGAACGCCGAGATGAAGGTGTCGATCGCCGACTGAGCGGTTTCTGCCTGCATGCGCCAGTCATACCAGCCCCGCCGCGGAACCAGGTCCTCCGCGCCCCCGCCCCGCAGGAAGGCCCCCGGCCTCCGGGCCTTGCGCGGTTCATCTCCGGACCGGAGACCGATCTCGGGTCGTAGTACTGCACTCCGATGTGGTCGTGGTCGGTGCTGGAGAGCATGTGGTGCCGTCGCAGGATCTGGTGCAGCGGGATGCCGTCGACGATCCCGCCGAGGCCCACTCCGAGGACGATGCCGGGCAGTCGCGGGCTGCCCGGCGTCGCGGTACGCGCCCCGGGTGTGCCCGCGGTGGTGGCCATCACCGGTTCTCCGTCCTGTCGGCCGTGCACGTCCCGCCTTCCGGACACGGTTTCCCTCCCGCTCCGTCTTTGTCACCCACGCGCGCGGAACTTCCGTCGTTCCGCCCAGGCCGCTCAGACTGCCCAGGCCGCGCGGCCGTCGCGGCGGGCGCGAGGAGCGTGGCACGGTAGCCTGACGATCATGGGGGACTGGGAGCTTCGGCCGGCTTCGGCGGCGGATGTCGAGGCGGTGGCCGAGCTGCGGGCCGTGGTGCTGCGGGCGGATCTGGAGCGGCTCGGACGGTACGACGGGCAGCGGGTGCGGCAACGGCTGCGGGACGGGTTCGCTCCGGCGCACACCTGGGTGATCGAGGCGGACGGCGTGTTCGCCGGGTGCGTGTCGCTGCGGCCGGCCGAGGACGCCCACTGGCTGGAGCATTTCTGCCTGGCCCCGAACCTGCAGGGCGGCGGCATCGGTACGGCTGTGCTGCGCGGGCTGATGGAGCGGTGCGACCGCGAGGGCACCCTGGTGCGGCTGAACGTGCTGCGCGGCAGTGCGGCCCGGCGGCTGTACGAACGGCACGGATTCACACTCGAGAGCGAGGATCCGGTGGACGTGTTCCTGGTCCGCGAGCCGGCCGGGCGGGAGCTGCCGTACGACCGGTGACCGCTGCGGGCCCCGGTGGGGTTTACCGGCCGACGCCGGAGGCACCCCGGGGGCCGCACTGTTCCCACCGTTCGCTCAGGAGAAGTCCATGACCGAAGTGGCCGACTACGTACTGCAACGCCTGACCGAGTGGGGCGTTGAACGCGTGTACGGATATCCGGGCGACGGCATCAACCCATTGCTGGGTGCCTTCGACCGGGCCAAGGGGGAGCCGGAGTTCATCCAGGTCAGGCACGAGGAGATGGCCGCGTTCATGGCGTGCGCGCACGCCAAGTTCACCGGCGAGGTGGGCTGCTGCACCGCCACCTCGGGCCCCGGCGCCATCCACCTGCTCAACGGCCTGTACGACGCCAAGCTCGATCACCAGCCGGTGGTCGCCGTGCTGGGGCAGCAGAAGCGGCTCAGTCTCGGCGCGCACTACCAGCAGGAGGTGGATCTGGAGCGGCTGTTCGCGGACGTGTCCGAGTTCTGCCAGATGGTCGTGCACCCGGCGCAGGCACGGCACGTCATCGACCGGGCGTTCAAGACCGCGCTCACCACCCGCGGCGTCGCGACGATCATCATCCCGGAGGACGTGCAGGAGGAGGACGCCCAGCCCTCGCCGCCGAAGAAGCACGGCTCGGTGTTCTCCAGCGTGGGCTGGAGCCGCCCGCGGGTGCTGCCGGACCCCGCGGAAGTGCGCAGGGCCGCCGACATCCTCAACGAGGGCGACAAGGTGGCCATGCTGGTCGGGCAGGGCGCCGCGGGCGCCGAGGCCGAGGTCCTCGAAGTGGCCGAACTGCTCGGCGCCGGCATCGCCAAGGCCCTGCTCGGCCGCGAGGTACTGCCCGACGACCTGCCGTTCGTCACCGGTCCCATCGGCCTGCTCGGCAGCAAGCCGAGCGACGACATGATGCGGGGCTGCGACACCCTGCTGATGATCGGCAGCAGCTTCCCGTACTCGGAGTGGCTGCCCGACGAGGGCCAGGCGCGCGGTGTCGAGATCGACATCGACGGGCGCATGATCGGCATCCGCTACCCGATGGAGGCGCACCTCGTCGCGGACGCCAGGGAGGCCCTGAAGGCGCTCATCCCCCTGCTGCGGCGCAAGGAGGACCGCTCGTGGCGGGAGAAGATCGAAAAGGGCGTCCGCGAGTGGGACGACCTGTGCGAGCGGTGGGCCGCCCAGCACTTCGGCGACACCATCAACCCCCAGGCCGTCGCCTCCGAACTGTCGTCCAGGCTGCCGGACGGCGCGATCCTGACCGCGGACTCGGGCTCGGGCACCAACTGGTGGGCCCGCAACGTCAAGCTGCGCCAGGGCATGCGGGCCTCGCTCTCCGGCACCCTCGCCACCATGGGCCCGGGCACGCCGTACGCCATCGCCGCCCGGTTCGCCTACCCGGACCGCCCCGTCATCGCGTTCGTGGGCGACGGCGCGTTCCAGATGAACGGCATGAACGAGATGATCACCGTCAAGCGGTACCTCGACCGCCTCGCCGGGCCCCCGCCGCTGGTCTTCTGCGTGTTCAACAACCACGACCTCAACCAGGTCACCTGGGAGCAGCGGGCCATGGCCGGGGACCCGAAGTACCCCGGAACGCAGACCATCCCCGACATCCCGTACGCGGCCTACGCCCAGCTGATCGGACTCAAGGGCATCGTGTGCGACGACCCGAAGAAGATCGGTGCCGCCTGGGACGAGGCCCTGGCCTCCGAGGTGCCGGTGGTGCTCGAGTTCAAGGTCGATCCGGAGATCGCGCCGATCCCGCCGCACATCATGACCGAGCAGGGCAAGAAGACCGCCAGGGCGGTCCTGCGCGACCCGGAGAAGGCCGGGATCACCGCCAAGGGCGTACGGCAGAAGATCACCCAGTACGCCGAGCACCTGCCGGGCCGGGGGCGCTCATGAACCGGAAACGCGGCCGGCGCGCTCACCACGGCTCGGCCGACGCCCCGCCGAGGCGGACCGCGCACTCCAGCAGCAGGGCGTGGACGAAGGCCTGGGGCAGGTTGCCCCGCAGCTGGCGCTGACGTACGTCGTACTCCTCCGCGAACAGCCCCGGCGGCCCGCAGGCCGCCCGGGTGCGTTCGAACCAGCGGACGGCGCCGATCGGGTCGCCGAGCCGGTGGGCGGCCAGCGCCATGTGGAACCCGCACAGCAGGAAGGCGCCCTCGGCCTCGCCGAGCGGTTCCCCGGGATGGCTGAAGCGGTACAGGTATCCGTCCTCGGCCAGCCGGTCCTCGACCCGGTCGCGGGTGCGCGCGGCGCTCGGGTCGCCGGCGTCCGCGCATCCCCGCGCCAGCGGCACGAGCAGCGCCGCCTCGGGCCCGTCGTCGTCCGCGGCCCGCCGCCAGTACCCGTCCGGGTGCAGGCAGCGTCGGCGGGTCTCCGCCAGGACGGTGTCGGCGATCCCGGCGCAGCGCCGGCCCGCCCCGGCGGCAGGACGTCGGCGATCCGGCGCAGTCCGCACACCACGCTGAGCCGCGAATGCGTCCAGAACCGGTTCTCCAGCTCCCACAGCCCGGCATCGGGCTCCGGCCAGCGGCGTTCCACGACGTCGACGGCGATCCGCGCGGCGGCCTCCGCGTCCGCGGTGAGCCGGTCGTGGCGCGCGGCGGCCGCGAACAGCTGCAACGCCTCGCCCAAGGTGTCGAGCTGGAACTGCGTGGTCGCGTGGTTGCCGATCCGGTCGCTGCCTCCCGGGTAGCCGGGCAGCGACAGCGCGCGTTCCCCGGGCATCGGCTCCCCGGAGACCGTGTAGGCGGGCCGCACCCGGTCGCCGTCGGCGAGGATGCGGTCGGCGGTGAACCGTACCGCGCGGTCGAGGAGTTCGTGCGGACCGTGCGCGGCGACCGCGAGGCCCGCGTAGCACTGGTCCCGCAGCCAGGCGTAGCGGTAGTCGTAGTTGCGCCCGGTGTTGGCGCGCTCCGGCAGGGAGGTGGTGGCGGCCGCGACCATGCCGCCGGCGGAGCTGGTCAGCCCGCGCAGGACGGCGTACGCGTGCGCCGCGTCGCGTGGGGCGGCGAGGGCGGAGCAGTCCGGTACGGCGCGCCGCCACTCCCGCTCGGTGGTCCGCCACAGTTCCGCCGGGTCGAGGCGATGCCGGCCGGGGCCGGTGGACAGTTCCAGCACGAGGTCGTGCTCCTGCCCCCGGCGCAGCCGGAGCTCGCCGCGCAGTCCGGTGTCCGGACGCCACGACGCGTCAGGGGCACCGATCAGCCGTAGCCGGAGCCCCTCGCCGGAGGCGGTCCACGCGTCCCCCTCCAGGCGGGGGTCCCGCATCCGGTGCGCGCCGAAGCCCGGACGCGGTTCCAGCTCCAGCCGCAGCAGTGCCTCGCCCCGTACGGCCCGCATCCGGCGCAGCAGGACGAGGCGGTCGGCGGCGGCCGGCATCGCCAGGGCGTCGCGGCACTCGATCACGGAGTCGGCGCTCACCCACCGGCTCACATGGATGAGGGTGCCTTCCTCGTAGGCGCCGCCCCACACGTGCCAACGATCCGTGGGCTCCACCGTGAAGTGCCCGGCGCCCCCGATCAATGCCGAGAACACCGCGTCACTGTGCCAGCGCGGTGCGCACAGCCACACGATCCGGCCCTGGGGATCCACCACCGCCCCGCGCTCGCCGTCGGCGATGACGGCGTACTCCCGCAGGACATGCGGCAGACAGGCCCGGTGGGGCGCCGCCGGCCTGTGCGATCTGTCTTTGTCTTTCATGACACCTCACCCGGAGGGCTCTGCTGCGGGCGGTGCGACGGCGTCGTGCCGGTCGTCCGGCTGCCGACCACCCCGGCGCCGCCGGTTCCGTGACCGGTCACCTTCCACGGCCCGGAGCTGTCTCTGCGGGCACACGGCGGCAGGAGGTGGCCGCGCGCTCTCACCGGGGCGTGCGGTCTCGCCGGGCCGTGTGGTCTTGCGGGGCCGTGTGGCCTCGCCGGGGCGTGCGGTCTCGCCGGGCCGTGTGGTCTTGCGGGGCCGTGTGGCCTCGCCGGGGCGTGCGGTCTCGCCGGGGCGTGTGGTCTTGCGGGGCCGTGTGGCCTCGCCGGGGCGTGCGGTCTCGCCGGGGCGTGTGGTCTTGCGGGGCCGTGTGGCCTCGCCGGGGCGTGCG
>NZ_JBIRUY010000030.1:83406-125303 GCF_044335305.1 Streptomyces sp. NPDC020490
GGGTCTCGCCCGGCGGTGTGGTCTTGCGGGGCCGCGCCGTCTCGCCTGGCCGTGCGGTCTCGCCCGGCCGTGCGGCCTGCGCGGCCGCGGCGGCCCGCCGTGCCCCCGCCGTTCGCCGCACGGCCCCGACCCGGGTCCGGCGGCCGCCGCGGCCGCCGCGGGAGGCCGCCTCCCCGCCCCTTCCCGGGCAGGTGCGCAGCGACACCGCGCGGAAGCGGAGGACGGACCGCCGCGCCAGGCGATCCCGGCGGCCGTGCGCGACGCGTGCCCCACGGACACCGGGACTGCTCGCGGAGGCGGCCCGCCCACTGCCCGGACGGTCCGGGTCGGGCTCCGCGCGGGCCGCGAGGCCGGCTGCCGCGCGCGCCGGACCGGCGGGTCCCGCCGGACGCGCCGGTTCCGCCCGGCGGCGCGGACGGCGGGGACGGCGCGGAGGGCGGGGACGGCGCGGACGGCGAGGCGGCGACGCCTGCCGGGCGGGCCGGCCGGTGACCGGCGGCTGTGCCCGCTCGCCGACCGCGGTCAGCCGCTCGGTCGCCAGCAGGGCCTCCCGGAGCCGTTCGAGACAGCGCCGCAGGATGCGCGAGACCTGCATCTGCGAGACACCGATGACGTCCGCGATCTGCTGCTGGGTCTGTTCCCGGTAGAAGCGCAGGTAGAGCACTCGGCGGTCCCGCTCCGGCAACCGCTTCACCAGGGACGTCACCGTCAGGGTGTCGAGGACCCGGCCGAGAGCCGCGTCCTCGGCGCCGATCAGGCAGGCGAGCGGGGAGTCCTGGTCGTGCGCCGCCGGCTCGTCCAGGGAACGCGGGCGGCACTCGTGCACCGCACGCAGCGCGGACAGCACGCGGTGGGGTTCGAGCCCGGTGTGCTCGGCTATCTGCTCAGGGGTGGGCGGGCGGCCGCCGAGGCGCTGCTCGAGTTCCTCGACGGCCTGGAAGACCTGGCGGCTCGCCTCGTGCAGCGGGCGGGGAAGCCGTACGGCCGCGGTGCGGTCGCGCAGGTGCCGCCGCAGCTCACCGGTCACCTTCGGAAGCGCGTACGACAGGAAGGCGTGCCCGAGTGCCGGGTCGTATCCGTCGACGGCCTTGACCAGCCCGAGCGAGGCGACCTGGACCAGGTCGTCGAGGTCCTCCCCGCGGTGCCGGTAGCGGCGCGCCACCCGGCGGGCCAGCGGGAGCAGCAGGACCAGGACCTGCTCCCGCAGGGCGGTGCGCCGGGGCCCCGGAGGCTGTTCCGCCATCTCGCGCATCAGCTCGTCGAACCGCTCGGAGGAGGACGGTGCCGCCGCGGCGGTGGCGTCGCGGGGCCGGAGCGGGTCGGCGGCTGAGGAAGACATGGGACTCCGCAGAGGTCGGGCCGGCTGGCGGGCGACGGCGGACGCCGTCGCGCACCGCCGCCCGGAAAGCGGCGGCGGCCGGCGGTCTCAGGTGACGCTGCTGTTGTCGGTGCCGGGGCGTGGCCGGCCAGGCCCCTCGGGGAGCCGGGCTGTCCACCCGGTCCCTGCAAGTCACCCGTTACGGATGCCATGAAACACACCGTGACCCGGGGCCGCGAGGAGTCGGCCGCCAACGGGGTGACGGGGGCGGTCGGCCCGGGCCGGGCAGGGCGGTCCCCGCGCCGGCGCGGCGGGTCACCGAACCCGGTCCAGGGGAGTGGCGGACCGCGCCGCACCGTTTACGCGTCCGGGCCGCGGGTCACCCACTGGTCACATCACAGCTGCGTCCGAGGGAGTACGTCATGACGCTGGTCGCCGACTTCGTGCTGCAGCGCCTGCGGGAGTGGGGCGTGCACAGGGTGTACGGCTATCCCGGCGACGGGATCAACGCGCTGCTCGGCGCCTTCGACCGGGCGCAGGGGGAGCCGGAGTTCATCCAGGCCCGGCACGAGGAGATGGCGGCGTTCATGGCGTGCGCCCACGCCAAGTTCACCGGCGAGGTCGGCTGCTGCGTCGCCACGTCGGGGCCCGGCGCGGTGCATCTGCTCAACGGCCTGTACGACGCCAAGCTGGACCATCAGCCCGTCGTCGCCGTGGTCGGCCAGCAGAAGCGGCTGTCGCTCGGCGCCCGATACCAGCAGGAGATCGCCCTTCAGCAGCTGTTCGCGGACGTGTCCGAGTTCTGCCAGACGGTCTCGCACCCGGCGCAGGTCCGGCATGTCGTCGACCGGGCGTTCAAGACCGCGCTCACCACCCGCGGCGTCGCCACGGTCATCGTCCCCAGCGACGTGCAGGAGGAGGACGCCCAGCCCTCGCCGCCGAAGGAGCACGGGTCGGTGTTCTCCAGCGTCGGCTGGAGCCGCCCGCTGCTGCTGCCCGACGAGGCGGAGCTGCGCAGGGCGGCCGGCGTCCTGAACGCCGGCCGCAAGGTCGCCATGATCATCGGCCAGGGGGCCGCCCACGCGGAGGACGAGGTCGTCGAGGCGGCCGAACTGCTCGGCGCGGGGGTGGCGAAGGCGCTGCTGGGCCGGGAGGTGCTGCCCGACGACCTCCCGTTCGTCACCGGACCCATCGGCCTGCTCGGCAGCAAGGCCAGCGACGACATGATCCGCGGCTGCGACACCCTCTTCATGATCGGCAGCAGCTTCCCGTACTCGGAGTGGCTGCCCGACGAGGGCCAGGCCCACGGAGTGGAGATCGACATCGACGGGCGCATGATCGGTATCCGCTACCCGATGGACGCCCACCTCGTCGGGGACGCCAAGGAGACCCTCAGGGCCCTGCTGCCGCTGCTGCGCCGCAAGGAGGACCGCGGCTGGCGGAAGAAGATCGAGAAGGACGTCGCCGAGTGGAACACGATCTGCCGGAAGCGGGCCGACCAGCACTTCGGCAAGACGATCAACCCGGAGGCGGTGGCCGCGGAACTCTCGCCCCGGCTGCCGGACGACGTCATCCTGACCGCCGACTCCGGCTCCGGCACCAACTGGTGGGCGCGCCACCTGAAACTGCGCCGGGGGATGCAGGCGTCGCTGTCCGGGACGCTGGCCACCATGGGGCCGGGCACCCCGTACGCCATCGCCGCCCGCTTCGCCTACCCCGACCGGCCGGTCATCGCCTTCATCGGGGACGGCGCCTTCCAGATGAACGGCATGAACGAGATGATCACCGTCAAGCGGTACCTGGACCGGCTCTCCGGCCCGGCACCGCTGGTCTTCTGCGTCTTCAACAACCAGGACCTCAACCAGGTCACCTGGGAACAGCGCGCCATGGCCGGCGACCCCAAGTTCCCCGGCTCGCAGGCCATCCCGGACATCCCCTACGCCCGGTACGCCGAACTCATCGGCCTCAAGGGCGTGTACTGCGACAAGCCGAGGAAGATCGGCAAGGCCTGGGACGAGGCGCTGTCCAGTGACCGGCCGGTGGTGCTGGAGTTCAAGGTCGATCCGGAGATCGCGCCGATCCCGCCGCACATCATGACGACCCAGGCCAAGAAGGCCGCCAAGGCGGCCGTGCGGGACCCGGAGGGCGTGGGCATCGCGGCGAAGGGAGTGCGCCAGAAGATCACCGAGGCGGTGGCGCACGTGCCGGGGCGGTCTTCGTGACCGATGCCGCGTCCGCCGGAGCGGCGGGACTGGAGGAGTGCCGTATCGACGCGGTCGACGTGCACGCCTTCGAGGTGCCCACGGACGGTCCCGACGGCAGGGAACAGGACGGGACGCTGGAGTGGGACGCCACGACCATGGTCCTGGTCCGGGTGCACGCCGGAGGCACCACCGGACTCGGCTACACCTACGGCGACGTGTCGGTCGCCTCCTTCGTGGTCTCGCAGCTCGCCCCGCTGCTGAAGGGACAGCACGTCACCGCGCCGCCGCTGCTGTGGCACCGCATGGGGACGGCGATCCGCAACGCGGGCCGGCCCGGTGTCGGGGCCATGGCCCGCTCCGCGGCCGACGTGGCGCTGTGGGACCTCAAGGCGAGACTGCTGGGCCTGCCGCTGATCCGTCTCCTGCCCGCCCACCACGACCGGGTGCCGGTCTACGGCAGCGGCGGATTCACCAACTACCCGCTGGACCGGCTCACCGAGCAGCTCGCCGGATGGGTCGGCCAGGGCATTCCCCGGGTGAAGCTCAAGAACCTCGCGCGATCCGGGGCACGACCCGAAGCGGCTGACGGCCGTCCGCAGGGCGGTCGGCGACGAGCCGGAGATCCTCACGGACGCCAACGGCGCGCTCGAGCGCAAGGAGGCGCTGTACTGGGCGCGCAGGTTCCACGACGAGTGGGACGTGCGATGGCTGGAGGAGCCCGTCAGCTCCGCCGACCTGGAGGGGCTGCGCATGCTGCGCGACCGGGGCCCGGAGCGCCTGGAGATCGCGGCGGGCGAGTACGCCTTCACGACGCGGGACTTCGTCGATCTCCTGGAGCCCCCCGCGGTGGACTGCCTGCATGCGCTGCCGGCCGTACAGCAGGTTGGGGAAGGGCGAGTCCTGCGGCTCGTAGTGGGTGGGCAGGGGACCGTCGGTGAGGCCGGACGGCACGTACAGCCACGCCTTGCCGTCGGCCTGCATGATGAACGGGTCGGTGCCCGACAGGGCCTCGGGCCCGGTGGCGTCGGCCGGCGGCCGGTGGCCGGGGGACGTGTCCTTCCTGAAGTCCGGGATGTCGTGGCCGGTCCACTCGCCCCGCTCCGCGTCCCACCACACCAGCGCCTTGCGTTCGCTCCACGGCCTGCCGTCCGGGTCGGCGGAGGCACGGTTGTAGAGGATGCGGCGGTTGGCCGGCCAGGCCCAGCCCCACCTCCTCGCTCACGACTGGTCGGCCTCTTCCGCCCGGCCGAAGCCGGCCCGGAGGACCTCGATGCGGCGCCGCTGCTCGTCGGAGGCGGGCAGCTCCACCCGCTTCGCGAAGTACCACCGGCTCAGCGCGTTGCGGACACGGTGCTTGCGGAACAGCCGTCGATACCAGTCGCCGGCCGGGTGCGCACGGAGGAGGAGCCGGGGACGTATCCGGTCACCGTCTCGCTGCCGGGGAACGTGGCGCCTTACAGCTCCACCTACCGGCGCAGCATGCGACCCGTCTCGCACGTCTCGATGAGCAAGGGGCGGTCTTGCTTCACCCGAGCGGTGCCTGAGGATTTCGCACGATCCCCTCCGAGCTTCAGATCAGCTGCCCCATGCGACCACGGGTATGGCTTTGGAGAGCTGATCCAGGGCCTCCGGGAAGTCGAGCCCCGGCTTGGCGGGATCGATCAGAGGCGAAAATTGTGATGAGAACGCCTGCCACGCCGCCGCATACTTTGCACAAATCAGACCGAGCGTCACCTTGTGAAGGGAGTCCAAGCCGGACGAATCGAGGCGTTCCACCGCCGCCAGTAGGTCGCTGCTACGCTTGATCGGCGAATGCCCGGATGCCTCTCGCACATGCCCATGAAGCCAGCGGAGCTTCTTGTCCAGGCGCTCCGGGAGATGATCCCTGAGGTTGCGCATCCTGTCCGGATAAACCCACTCATCGTGCTCCAGTTCGAGGGTTATTATCTCATCGAACTCGGGAACAGAGGTGGGTAGTTCGATCCGCGGCCGCACAGTCGAATCGGCGGTCTCTTCGACTTTCTGGAGCAGCCTCCTGCGGTTCCGCCAATTCCGGGCCTCGCCAGCGGAAATAATGTCGATGAGTTCCCATATCTGCTTCTCGCTCTCGAACCAGCTACGCATGGTATGAACGTCTGCGGCCGCTTTCGCGCTCCTGTGATGCCAGACGCGTTCCATCGTATTGCCGACGGCCTCCAAAAAACTTCTATCGTAGGCGGTCATTTCGACATCGGTTGCTTCCAGCTCCTTTTGGTCTTCGCCGTGAGCCGGTTCGATCACCTCCGTGTCCCTGCTCGTCACGGATATGGGAAGAACGTCAGGTGAAGGGTGCGGGTAGAACTCCCGGGCGAAGCGTACAAATTCGGATGTGGTCCGCAGTCTGGCCAGATCCGGGTCTTCGTAGAGGAGCCAGGAGCGTCTGAGGCTCAGGTATCCCTCTTTTGCCCTGCGTAGCGCCTCCTTCAGCTCGTGGCAAGAATGCTCGGCGAGCTTCCTGCGTGTATTTTCGTTGCGGGTGGTCCGGTTCAGTTTCAGAGCAACGGCATACGCGCAGGCCGCGTTATAGTGCCCCTGCCACTCTCGCGGATGGATCCTCTCTCGGGGGCTGTAAATGCTGTAACGCAAGGCCTTGCGTAGTTGCTTTTTCAGGGTATCCGCGTCGGGGGTCGTCGCTACCCTTTTCGCTGCACGTTCTACGCCCGGGCGCCACCGTCGGCGCCACCATGGACGGTGGGTCTCCCACTCCAGTATCTGCTCACGACTCTTCCCGAGCTCCTCCTGCGCCTGAGCCAGTCTCAGGGGAGCCCACACGTCGCGGTTCACCCGCAGTGCGGACCGGGTGAGTGCTGTCTCGTCGGAGCGGAAACGGAGGATGAAGCGCGCGATCCGGTAGTCTTCGATGAGCTTGCACATCTCCAGGAAACCAGCCCGCTGGAAGATCAGTGTAATTTCCTGCTTCCTTCGCCTTCTCTCTTCTCCGTCACCAGGGATCTCGCCCAGGATGCTTTCCAGCCATGCACGCGGCTCCCCGACGGCCAGGTCTTTTACGAGATCGCTGTATCGAGCGGCAAAGGCGGGCGTGAGAGCTTTTCTGATCTGCTTCCTGGCGGTGCTCCTTGCGTCGGAGCCGACCTTGCACCACTGTGTAGCGGTCTGTTCCGATGTGCCGAGGACGACGGCGAATCGATAGCGTGACTGCAGCACGCCCGGCTGGTCCCGCAAGAACCACAGATGGGCGAACCGGCGTAGATTCCACAGGGAGGCCAGCAGTCGCTTATTGTCAGTCTCGGTCCCTTGGCTGCCCACATTGATGGCACCGTAATACGTTTCCAGTGCGTCCAGGTGCAGTCCCAGCTTCTCCTGCGTGGCGCCGATCTGGTTTCTCAGATACACGTTGAGTGGATCTTGACGGGCCGCCTGATAATAGCAGTCGAGTATCTCATCGAATCTGCGCTCCGAGCTGAGCTCCCTTGCCTTTTGGTAGGCGGTGAACAAGTCGAGCGGAAGGTTACGCCCGCGCCATTCCCGCCAGGGCTGTCTCTTGCTCGGACTGGTGATCGGCAGCAGGGCCGAAATTACCCAGTAACCGGCTTTGCGCACCGCTTGCTCCCAGTTGGGCTCCCAGAAAGTCTCTGCTCGGCTGCCCGGAATCGCATACGAGGTGACGGTCGCGGTAATCCCGTACCGCGGTTCTCCTTCACGGACAGCTAGGACGCCGCTGATCCGGTAGGCGAGCCTAGGGCGTAGTCGGCTGATGAAGCGCAGCAGGCTGGTCACCAGTTTCTGGGGTTCGACATTGACTTCCCCAAGCAGGTCCAAGTAGCTCTCCGCTGGTGCCTCGGCAGGCAGGTTGGTCGGAGCGTACAACTCGGTCTCGGAAAGTTGCTTGCGGAACTGGGCAGTCAGGTCCTTGGTCAAAGGCTGTGGCTGGACGTCTGGTGTGACGGCGGCGACCAGGTCTTCCACCTGCACCGCACCGGGCTTGTAGGCCGTGCGATGCAACATGGCCCGCCGCCAAGCCCATAGGGTGAAGCCCAGCACAATCAGGTAAGCGGCGCGGATGCCCCAGACTTGCGGTGTGTTTCCGCCGGAAAGCAGCAGACCCAGACCGCCGATCCACTGGGTCAGCAAGTCCGGCAATGGGGACCAGTCCCATGACTGCGGTGACTTCTCCCAGTACTGGTGGTGCTGGCCGATCCACCAAGGCGCTATGAGCACGGAAAGTAAGGCAAACAAGACAGTTATGGTGTACCAGCGCTTCCGGTGCGGGATGCGAAGCGGAGATGGATCAGCCTTGCGGGGACACATGGTCGCCTCCACTGTCTGGCGGACCTCATTCCACCAGCCTGCTCCCCCACGCTTCGGATGCAACTCGATCACGCCCAGGAGACGTCACCGCCCGGCGCCGCGCCGAGACAGGCGAATCGTCGGCTGGCTCACCCCCGCTCAGTGACTGGCGCTCATCGGCGCCGGCAACGAGCCGGGCCGGCCGTACGGCCAGGGCGCCGTGCCGCTCACGCGGGGCCGGGATCGTCGTCTGCGGCCAATGGACCGGCGCGCCGGGCCAACGACAGCGCGGCCGGACCCGGCCAGGATGGCCGCGTTCGTCGGCTCCGGCCGAGCTGATCGACGTTGTTGGTCCGTCCACCGAGGGAGATGGCATGAAGATGAACAGGAAGGCCGCCGGGGCGCTGCTGGCGGTGGGGATGGCCGTGGGCGCGATGCCCCTCGTGGCCTCGCCCGCGCAGGCAGCGTCCAAGTACGTCGGCACGAACGGCAACGAGTCCCGCTGCTACAGCAAGGGCTACTACGTCTGCTTCTACTACAGCACCTGGAGCGAGGCGTACTGGGGCGGCTTCAACGACAACGCCAACCTGGGCGACAACTACTTCAAATCGGGCACCGGCAGCGGCGCCGGGCAGGTGGTCCGCAACAACTCCCGCAAGATCCAGTGCGACTCCTGGGCGGTGTCCTGCGAGAGCTACTACTCCCCGAGCTACGCCGGCAACTTCGACTACCTCTACGGCGGTGAGCGCGGCGAGCTGTACTACACCTGGAACAACAACGCCTCCGTGAGGATCATCGGCTGAGCCGTCGGCAGCGTACCGGCGGGGCGGCGCCACGGCCCCGCCCCGCCGGTCCTGGCATCCGCAGCCGCCACAGCCCATCGGAGGACCGAATGCCCCTGACACACAGCTCGACGAACGCAAGGGCCGTCCCGCCGCCGGCCCTCCGGCGCCGCCCGCTGCGGGCAGCGGCCGCCCTGCTGCTGACTGTCCTGTGCGCCGCCGGGTGCGCCGACCCGGGCACGCCTGCGGTCGCCCGGCCGTCGTTACGCCCCGCGGCGGGGGAGCCGGCCCTGCCGGTCAACGCCTACCTGCCCACCACCGCGGAGGCCTTCGACACGGGGAGGGCGCGGGCGCTGCTCATTGACCGGTGCATGCGCGCGTACGGCTTCGGCTTCCCTCGGCCCTCCGCGCGCCTGGAGAGGACCAGCCTGCTCGACGGCGGGGTGTACGGGAACAAGCGCCGCTACGGCATCGCCGATCCCGCCATGGCCGCGGAATACGGCTACCACCTGGCCGGCACCCTCGACCAGAAGGCCCGCGGCCGCATCCGCGTGGCCGGCGCCCCGGGCAGCCGTGACCCGCGCTACCTGATCGTGCTGAACGGCCCCGGCGAAGGCGCGGACGGGCAGACCACCGTGAAGGGCCGGAAGGTGCGGCCCGGCGGATGCGCCGCCCGGGCGAGTGAGCGGCTCGTCGAGAAGGGAAGCGCGACGGGCAGCTTCTCCTACGGGCAGCTGGCAGCGGACATCAAGGCGGACTCCTTCCGGCGCTCCCTGCGCGATCCCGCCGTGCGGGCGGCCGTCCGGGCCTGGGCGGCCTGTATGAAGAAGGCCGGTTACACGGTGGCGTCGCCGGTGACGGACGCCCCGTACTTCGACCTCGACGAGCCCACGGTGAGCCGGAAGGAGATCGCCATGGCACGCACCGACGTCGGCTGCAAGGAACGTACCCGGCTGGTGCGCGTCTGGTCCGAGGCCGAGGCCGGTTACCAGCGTCGGCGGATCGCACAGAACGCCGAGGCGCTGGACCGGGTGCGGCGTGAGCAGCGGTCCCGTACGGCGGCCGTCGCGCGGGTGCTGCGTGAGGCGTGAGACGTCCATATCGTCCTGAATTCCGCTGTCGCCTGGCTCCGCCTGCCGACAGACTCCGTGACGGAGGACTGTACGGAGGCGGACGGAGCTGCGCGGCGTGATCACGGTGTATGACAGCGACAGGGTTCTCCCGTCGCAGCGTGTCGAGGCCTGGGCGGCGGCCACGGCTCTGTCGCTGGTCCCGACGCGCATGCAGATCACTGCACCGGCGGAGTTCGGCGCCCGGCTCGGAGTGCTGCGGCTCGGCGCCGTGCAGCTCTCCGAGATGTCGTACGCCCGGCTGAACTCCCAGCGCACTCCCCGGCTGATCCGGCAGTCGGACCCGGAGCAGTACCAGATCGCCGCCGTGCTCTCCGGCGAGCAGGGCATCGAGCAGCAACGGCGGCAGGCCGTGCTGCGCTCCGGCGACCTCGTCCTGTACGACAGCTCGCGGCCGTTCACCGCGACCGCCTCCGCCGACGGCACCCGCTCCGGGTCGCTGCTGCTCCAGTTCCCGAAGACGCTGCTGCCCTTTCCCGCGGAACGTCTGGCCGGGCTGCTCGCGGTGCCGTTGCCGGGGCGGCAGGGAGTGGGAAAGCTCCTCGCCGGCATGCTCCGGGAACTCGCCGAGGAGCACCGGCACCTGGGCCCGGTCGACCTGGCCCGGCTGGGAACCACGGCCGTCGACCTGACCGCGCACCTGGTCGGCCACCTCTTGGAGCGGGAGTCGGGGCTGCCCCCCGAGACCCGTTCCCGGTCGCTGTTCCTGCAGATCACCGCGTTCGTCCAGGCACATCTCGGGGTGGACGGGCTGGGCCCCGAGATGATCGCGGCCGCCCATCATCTTTCGGCGCGCACGGTGCAACGGCTCTTCCAGCAGCAGGGGACCACCGTCTCGGCCTTCGTCCGGGAACAGCGGCTGGGCCGCTGCCGGCGTGACCTCGCCGACCCCTCGCTGGCCCACCACAGCATCCGCTCCGTGGCCGCCCGGTGGGGGTTTCCCCGTCCCGCGGAGTTCACCCGCACCTTCCGGGCGGCCACCGGGCTGTCGCCCAGCGAGTACCGGGAGGCCGCGCGGGCCGTCCGGGTCGAGGCCCCGGGTGGTGTCTCACCGGGGGAACACGGCGGTTCCGTGCCGGGACAGACGGCCGGGTGACCGTCCTCAGCCCGCGCTACGGGCTCGGTTGCGGTAGGCGATGTCGGCATTCAGCGCCGTGGCGAAGAGGCACCAGGCCGCGTAGGGGAGGAGTGCCCGTGCGGCCGGCCGGTCCGCGGCGGCCGTACGCCGGATCAGGTGAACGTTGCCGGCGTCGAGCAGGAGTGTTCCCACCAGCCCGGCGCGGGTACTGCGGCAGCCGAAGAACAGCCAGTTCCAGCTCGCGTTCAGCACCAGGTTGCCGGCCAGGCTGTCGATGAGACGTTGGCGCTGCTCCGGCCGCGCCCGCAGCAGCGCCCGGCCCGACGCGGCGGCGATCGAGGCGTAGAGCGGCGTCCACACCAGGCCGAACGCCCGGCTCGGCGGCTGCCAGCGCGGTTTGTCCAGCCCGCGGTACCAGGGGCTGTCGGCGTCCACCGCCAGCCCGCCCAGCACGGCCGTCGCGGCCACCGCGCCCGCCGTGGCCGCGTACGTCTTCGCTCGATTCGCCTGCGGGTGCGCCGTGAACGCTGACTTCAGGTGCATGCGTACCTCCGTGGTCGGACAGGCGGCCCTGTACGTGTACCCGTCGGACGGGTGATCAGCGCAGTCCGTGCAGGCCGAGCCGGAGCAAGGTCAGGGTGTGCTCGCCGACGTCGTCCGGGTCGGCGCCGTTCTCGACGGCGGTCATGGCGGCCTGGAGGAGTCCGCCGACGAGCTGCGTGGTCAGCCGGGGGTTGGTGGGGCCGACCTCGGCGATGGTGCTCAGGAGGGGGGCGTAATGCAGCTGGTGGAGCTCCTGGACGCGGTCGCGGCATTCGCGGGGGAGGTCGGCGCGCATGAGCGCGGCGGCGGGGCGGTGCATGCCCTGGGCGGCGAGGCGGAGTTCGGTGCGGATGAAGGCGTCGAGCCGGGCGGCCGGCTCGGCCTCGCCTTCGAGCGACTCGGCGATGGCGGTGTTGGCGGCGGTGAAGGACTCCTCGACGAGGGCGGCCAGCAGCGCGGCGCTGGAGGGGAAGTACTGGTAGAAGCTGGAGCGTGCCAGCCCGGCGCGGGCGCCGACCGCCGCCGGGGTGACGGCGGCGGCGCCCTGTTCGACCAGTATGTCGGTGGCGGCCCGGATCAGTGCGGCCCGTTGCTGGGCGCGGTGCTCGGCGACGGTTGCGGCACTGATCTTGGGCATGGTGCGGGTTGCCTTCCGGAGTGTTGGTCAGGTCAGCCGGCCGTCCCGCAGGGTCAGGACCTGGTCGGCGGTGTCCAGTATCTCGGTGTCGTGCGTGACCATGACCGTGGCGGTGTTGTGGACCCGGGTCTGTTCGGCGAGCAGGTCGACGACGTCGCGGGCACGGGCGCGGTCCAGGGCGGAGGTGGGCTCGTCGACGAGCAGCACCTCGGGAGCCAGGATCAGGGCCCGGGCCAGACCGACGCGCTGGCGTTCACCGCCGGACAGCTGGTGCGGGCGCCGGTCCGCGCGCTGTGCCATGCCGACCGCTTCCAGCAGTTCGTCGGCGCGGCGGCGGGCGCCGGCGTCCAGCCGCCCGGCGATGTGGGCGGGCAGCAGCAGCTGCTCACGCGCGGTGAGGGAGGCCATCAGGTTGGCGTGCTGGAAGACGTAGCCGATGTGGTGCCGCCGGTGGGCGGTGCGCTGGTGCTCCTTGAGCGTGGTCAGGTCGGTGCCGGCGACGTGGACGGTGCCCTCGGACGGCGTCTGCAGGCCGCCGGCCACCGCGAGCAGGCTGGACTTGCCCGAGCCGGAGGGCCCGGTGACGGCGAGGAACTGCCCGGGGGAGACGGTCAGGCTGACCTGGTCGAGGGCGGTGACCTGCTGCTGGCCGCTGCCCAGGCGCAGGGTGACGTCGGTCAGGCGCAGGGACGCGGGGGCCGGGTGGGTCTCGGCGGCCGCGGAGGCGGGGGAGGGGCTGGTCATCGGTCGGCTCCGAGGGCGGTGAGGGCCTGCACTTTGGTGATGCGGCGGACCGCGACCGCGGCGCCGGCCAGGCCGAGGACGATCAGGAGGACCGCCGCCATGGTGACCTGGTCCGGCTTGAGCGCGAAGGGCGCCGAGCCGTTCATGGCTCCCCCGAGGGCCAGCCCGACGGCGGTTCCGGCGGCGGTCGCGGCGGTGAGGACGGCGGCGGCCTGGATCAGGGCGTCGCGCAGGATGTAGCCGGTGCTCGCGCCGATCGCCTTGAGCAGGGCGATCTCCTGGCGGCGCTGGATGGTCCACACGGTGAAGAAGGAACCGACGACCAGTGCCGAGATCGCGTAGAGGAAGCCGCGGATCAGGGACATGGTGCTGGACTCGGCCGTGTAGCCGGGGGAGGCGGCGTAGGCGCCGGTCTTGTCGGTGGTGTGGGTGCCCAGCTCGCGGTCGATCGCGGCGACGTCGGCGCCGGAGGACAGCTGGAGGGCCACGGCGGTCGCCTGGTCGGTGGCGGCGGCCGGAAGCGGGCCGGGGAGCCCGTAGTGGAGCTTCTGCCACAGCGGCAGCGGCGCGTAGACCACGCCGACGTGACCGAAGGAGGCGTGACCGATCGTGCCGACGACGGTGAACTCGGTGTCCGCGCCGCCGACGGTGAGCCGGTCGCCGATCTTGACGCCGTCCGCGGCGATCTCCTCGCTGATGAGGATGCCGTCCGGCCGGGAGGACAGCGGCGCGCCGGTGCTGGGCTTCGGGGCGAGGAAGCCGCTCGGCCGTACGCCGAAGACGGCCAGGTCGAGCTGCTTGTGGCCGCGGGCGAGCTGCGCGTGCGCGAGCTGCTGGCCGAGCGGCTCGGCCTTGCGCACCCCCGGCCGGCCGGCCCACGCCTGCCAGGTGTCGCGGGTGACGGCGGAGCGGGAGAACAGCTCTCCGGAGGCGGACTTGGAGAAGGCGAGGTGCGTCACCGGCAGGGCGCGCAGGGAGGAGATGCCGGCGTCGGCCAGGCCGCTGGCGAGTCCGGACAGGATGACGCCGAGTACCGCGATCAGGGCGACGACGGCACCGACGAGCGCGAAACGACCGCGGGCGAACCGCAGGTCGCGCATGGCGAGGAACATGTGCGGATCCGTTCCCGCTCAGGCGCCGACGGCGGCGACGGTCTCGAACGTCTCCACCTGGCTGGACATCCCCTGCGTGGACGGCCCGTGCGCCGCGCGGAACGCCGCCGACCGGGTCCAGGCCGTGAACGCGTCCTCGGTGGTGAAGTCCATCACCGCGACGTAGGTTCCCCCCTCCTGCCCCGGGCGCAGCAGGCGTGCGGAGAGCAGCCCGTCGACCCCGGACAGCGTCTCGCGCATGCTCGCCGTGAATCGCTCCTCGAACGCCGCCGCGGCCGGCGCGGGGACCGGGATCCGGTTCATCACCGTGTACATGTCCATCTCCACTTCTCACAACGGGAACAGGCCGTCCGGCAGACGTGTTGCCGACACCTGTGTCAGCATCCTAACGCGTTTCCCGACGCTGGTGTCAGCAACGTCCGCCCTTGTGTGAGCAGCGCGGACTCAGGCACAGTGACCTCGGCATACGCTCCGACGAGGCTGCGTCGGGCCAGGCACGAGAAGCGGACCCGCACGCAGGAAAGACAGTGGTGAACAGTGACGGCCATGGCCCGCTTCCGAGATCGCGTGGCGATCGTCACGGGCGCCGGCGCCCCCGACGGCATCGGCATGGCCGTCGCCCGGGCGCTGGTGGCAGAGGGCTGCCGGGTGGTGCTGGGCGCCACGTCCGAGCGGATCCACCAGCGCGCGGCGGAGATCGGTGAGGCCGCCGTCGGCGTCGTGGCCGACCTGACCGTCGAGGAGGGCGCGAGCGCCCTGGTGCAGGCGGCGCTGGAACGCTGGGGCCGGCTGGACGTGCTGGTGAACAACGCCGGCATGACGTCGGTGACGTCCGGCTGGGACGCGGAGGAGGAGGTCGCCGCCCTGTCGCTGGCCGAGTGGAACGCGGCGCTGGCCCGCAACCTCACGACGGCCTTCCTGATGTCCCGGGCCGTCGTTCCCCCGATGCGCGCGGCCGGTTACGGCCGCATCGTCTCCATCGGCTCCACCACCGGCACGGTCAACGCGATGCCCGGGCAGGCCACGTACACCGCGGCGAAGGCGGGACTGGTGGGGCTCTGCCGGGCGCTCGCCCTGGAAGTCGTCGGGGACGGCGTCACCGTGAACGTGGTGGCGCCCGGCTATGTCGCGACCGGCTCACAGCTGGAGTTCGAGGCGGAGGCCGCCGCGGCGGGCCCCATCGGGCGCAGCGGCACACCGGAGGAGATCGCCGCCTGCGTGCTGTTCCTGGCGCACGAGTCGGCCTCGTTCGTCACCGGCTCGGTCCTCGTGGCCGACGGCGGCCACGGCCTCCCCGAGACCTGGCCCCGGCCCTGACCCGATCCCGGTGCGGGCCGGGGCGGAGCCGGCGCGGGCGCGCCGGCTCCGCCTGACCGCGGATCAGCTCTGCTGCGCCGCCGCGACCGCCTTGCGCAGCGCGTCGAGGAAGTCCCGCCCGGCGTCGTCGTCGCCGAGAGCGACGTAGTAGGCGCCGTACTCCGGGTGCCGGGACCAGTGGGCGTTGATGCTGATGCCGCTGTCCTCCAGAGCGCTGCCGTGGCCCGGGAAGCGGTCGGCCACGGCGTTGCGGCCGGACAGGCTCATGCCGTCCAGCCGGGCGGACATGACGGTGGTGCCGGTGGACGCCCGGGTCACCGCGACCACCAGGTGGCGGGGGGTGAACAGGGCGACGGTGCGGTGCTCGGGGTCCGGATCCGACATGCCCTTCAGCCGCGAGAACAGCCCCGTCTTGTACAGGCGCGTGCTGACGGTGTCACAGCAGGCCACCGCGTTCGCCAGGACGTCGCCGAGGGAACGCTCCTCCGCGTGCGCGGCGATCGCGGCACGCGTGTCCGGCTCGATGTCCTGCGGCCCGCAGGATCTGCTGCCGCGCTTGTACAACCGCTCCATCTGGCCCCTCATCCCCTGAGACGGATACGTCGGATACGACGGATCGATCCGTGTGCGTGGGGGGGGGCACGCATAGGCTACACGCCCGACCGCACCGACCTGCCCGCATTCCGCTCGGGCCCAGGCCGACCGATCGGATACACACGTCACCGTGTGCGTGGTTATCTTCTCTCCGGCGATCACCGTCCGGGTGTCCGGACCGACGCCACTGCCGGCCCTGCGCTCCCCGCTGCCCTCAACCACCCTCCGAGAGGTGCCTCATGTCAAGCCGCCTTGCCCTGCTCGCCATGCCCGGTGAGAAACTGACGGCGCTGCCCGTCGACGAGCTGGCCCGCCTGCTGCTGCGCGACCTGGCTCTGGACAAGCCGCCGCTGAACCTGGACAACTGGGTGCGGTCGATACGGAGACAGCACCGCAAGGACCCGGCCGCGATGGGCGCGGTCAGCGAGGCCGTGGCCTGGCTGCGCCACCACATGTACGTCGTGGACGACCTGCGCTACAGCGCGTCGGACGGCTGGGTGATCATCAGCCGGCAAGGCAGGGCGTGGCTGCGGGGCATCGACCTGGACGCGTGAGCGGCCCGCCGGTGCTCCCGGCGGGCCGCCGCGGCCGAAGGCCCGCCAGGACCGCCGGCCACGCGCCGGTGGCCGAAAAGCTCTCGCTGCACATCAGGCGTTCCGCGCCCCAGCATCGTTCCGCCTCCGGGCGTTCACGCGGGCTTCCCACACTTGGCGCGTCCCAGCACGTACGCGCCTGCCGTCCCGCGGGAGTTGAACATGAGCCACGGCCACGACCACGGCCATCACCACCACCATCACCACGGGGACGAGGACCTCTCGTCCCTGCCGCCCGCCCTCGACACGTCCATCCCCGACGAGGAGTTGACGCCCAGCCAGCACTCGCGGCGCTCCATGCTGCGACGCGCCGGGCTGCTCGGCGCCGGGCTCGCGGCGGGCAGCGTGCTCAGCGGCGCGGGAGAGGCGGCCGCGTCGACCGCGGCGATGCCCGCCACGCACACCTCACGCTCCGGCCGGTACCTGTGGCTGGCCGGTGACCACCACATCCACACCCAGCACAGTTCGGACGGCAAGTACCGCGTCATCGACCACGTCCGTCAGGCGAACGCGCACGGCCTGGACTGGATGGTCATCACCGACCACGGCAGCGTCACCCACGCCAAGATCGGCGTGGAGAAGGTCAATCCGGACATCGTCGCCGCCCGTGACCAGATCGAGGACACGCTGGTCTTCCAGGGCCTGGAGTGGAACATCCCGGCCGCCGAGCACGGCACCGTCTTCGTCCACCCCGGCAAGAACGAGGTCGCGGTACTGAAGGAGTTCGAGAACTCCTTCGACGGCAGCGTCAAGGGCGCCACCGCCGGCACGGCCACGAACGAGGCGCTGGCCATCGCGGGCATCAACTTCCTCGCCGAGCAGGTGCAGCGGCGCAAGCTCAAGGACGCCCTGCTCCTGGCCAACCACCCGGCCCGCAAGGGCATCGACTCCCCGCACGAGATCCGCGGCTGGCGGGACGCGCAGCCCTCGATCGCGGTCGGCATGGAGGGCGCCCCCGGCCACCAGGCCGCCGGCATCGCCGCGCCGGGCGGCCCCGGTTCCGGGCGCGGTTACTACGACAACAGCCCCAGCGCCGACTCGTTCGCGGCGTACCCGCTGGAGAGCTACCGCACCTGGGGCGGCTTCGACTGGATGACCGCCACCGTCGGCGGCCTGTGGGACAGCCTGCTCGCCGAGGGCAAGCCCTGGTGGATCACCGCCAACTCCGACTCCCACAGCGTCTACGCCGACAGCTCCGTCCGCGGTCCGAACAGCGACTTCGCGGGCAACGGCCGCTACAACGACCCCGTCTACGGCGGCGGGCTCAACCTCACCGACGGCGACTACTGGCCCGGCCAGTACTCCCGCACCCATGTCGGCGCCGCGTCCTTCTCCTACCAGGCGGTCATGGACGGCATCCGGGCCGGCCGCGTCTGGGTCGACCACGGCGGACTGATCAGCGGCCTGAACGCGCAACTGCGCTCCGGCGGCCGGGCGGTGACCCTGGGCGGGATGCTGCAGGTGCGCCGCGGCAGCGAGGTCGACCTGGTGGTCGAGATCAGCCTCGCGAACGGCCCCAACTGGGCGCAGTTCGTGCCCACGCTGGCCCGCGTCGACGTCATCCAGGGCGACGTCACAGGGCCGGTGTCGGACAAGGACACCTTCACCACGCCGAACACCGAGGTCGTGAAGTCCTTCGAGGTGAACAAGGCCACCGGCACGGTCCGCCTGACGTACTCGCTCGGGCCCGTGGACAAGCCCGTGTACGTGCGGCTGCGCGGCACCGACGGCAACCGCACCGCCGTCGGCCTGGGCGGCGCCTCCGTCGACCCGGCCGGCCCCGCCATGGACGTCCTCGGCGACGCGGACCCGTGGAAGGACCTGTGGTTCTACTCCAACCCGATGTGGGTCCTGCCCGCATGACCGCACCCCACACCATGTCCGGCGTCCGCCCCGTCATCGGGGTGGACGCCGGGACGTCGAGCCTGCGCGAGGCCGACCACCTCGTCCACCACCTCGCGGACCGCCTCGGCCTCCCGGCCGGCACGATCGCCTGCACCCACCTGATCCGCACCGACGACCGGCGGGGCACCGCCGTCTCCCTCGCCCCGCCCGACGCCGGCGCGGCCGAGGCGGCATGGCGGCGACTGGCCGCCCTGGACATGCCGGAACTGGGCGCGGCGCTCGGGGACCGTACGCACGGACCGCTCGCGGCGGCCCGCACGGCCGCACTCGCCGCCGCGGAACACACCGCCCGGCGCGGCGGCCGGGCCGTGCTCTACCCCGGAGCCGAGCACCTCACCGGTACCGTCACCGTGGCCGTCCTGCTCGCCCTGACCGCCGTCGACCGGCTCACGGTGGTCGGCGCGCCGGCCGACGGGCCGGGGCCCGACCCGGCCACCCCCGTGCACACCCGCGGCCACGTACGGCCCGAATGGCGCGACGGGCGGCTGGCCCTCGCCCTGGTCCCGGCCGCCGGCGGCACCCTCGCGCCCTTCGAGGTGCCCGAGCCCACACCCTGCTGCGCGGACCACTCCTGACGACGGCCCCACCCGCCGTCGTCAGGAGGCCGGGCAGCAGAGCACCAGCCGCTTCGGCCGGCGCGCCGCGTCAGCCGAAGCGGCCCGCCACGTAGTCCGCGGTACGGCTGTCCTGAGGACTGGCGAAGATACGGTCCGTGGGGCCGTGCTCGACGATGCCGCCCGGGGTGCCCTGTTCGGCGAGGAAGAACGCGCACTGGCTGGAGACGCGCGCGGCCTGCTGCATGTTGTGCGTGACGATCACGATGGTCACCTCGCCGGCGAGTTCGTGGATCGTCTCCTCCACCCGGCGGGTGGAGGTGGGGTCCAGCGCAGAGCACGGCTCGTCCATCAGCAGCACCCGGGGGCGTACCGCCAGTGCGCGGGCGATGCACAGCCGCTGCTGCTGGCCGCCGGAGAGCGCGCCGCCCGGCTGGCGCAGACGGTCGCGGACCTCCTTCCACAGGCCGGCCCGGGTGAGCGACTCCTCCACCAGCCCGTCCTTCTCGCGGCGGTGCGCGCGGGTGCCCGTCAGCTTCAGCCCCGCCACCACGTTGTCGTAGATCGACATCGCGGGGAACGGGTTCGGCTTCTGGAAGACCATGCCGATGCGGCGGCGCGCGTCGGTCAGGCGGCGGCCGGGGCCGTAGATGTCCTCCCCCTCGAAGAGCACCTCGCCGCCGAACCGCGCCGCCGGGATCAGCTCGTGCATGCGGTTGAGCGTGCGCAGGAACGTCGACTTGCCGCAGCCGGACGGGCCGATCAGCGCGGTGACCTGCCCGGCGGGCATCGTCAGGGACACCCGGCTCAGCACCTGGTGGCCGCCGAACCAGGCCGACACGGCACGGGCTTCCAGGGCGGCGGGGGCGACGGCCGGCCCGCCGGCCGCGGAAGGCAGCACGGCGGTGTCGGCCAAGGGGTCGGCCGGGGCGTCGGCCGGGGCGTCGGTCGGGGTGCAGGTGGTGTCCGTCATCTCGGTACCTCGGTTCACGGCGGGGCTGGGCGGGCGTGCGGTCACAGCAGGTTCGGCAGGAGTTCGGTCGCGCGCGTGGCCACCTCGAGGCCCAGCACCGCGACGACCGGGGCGAAGACGATCCAGGTCTGCTGCCTGCCCCAGCGGTGCCAGGCCCAGACGGCGGCCACGGCGGCGGCCAGCAGCGCCTGCAGCCACATCACCAGCGGCCACGGCACCCCGGCCGGGCGGGCCAGCGGCTGTTCGGACTCCGGCAGTGTGCCGGGGCGGATGACGGCGGCCGGGGTCTGGAAGGCCGCGGAGACCAGGTCGGCGTCGACGCGCAGCACACCGCCCGGCATGAAACGCGGACCGGTGGCCGTCACCAGCACCAGGCGGCCCTTGCCGGCCGCCGGCGCCGCGGGCGCCGGGTCGCCCGCCCGTCGTACGTCGAGCACCCGGTAGCGGGCCTTGCCCTGGCCGGTGACCACCGTGAGGGTGTCTCCGGCGGTGAGCCGCGCCAGGCGTCCGAACGGGCCGCCGTACGCCGCCGCGCGGCCCATCAGCACGCTGCTGCCGGCCTGTCCGGGCATCGGGGTGTCCCGGCGGTGTCCGGGGCCGCCGGTCAGGACGGTGGAGTCGGTGCCTTCGAGGACGACCTGCCGGACACCGATCGCGGGGATCTCGATCAGGGCGAGCGGGGTGCCGGGCGCCAGCAGCGCGCCCTGCTGGTCGGCCTGGGCCACCGGAGCGGTGCCCAGGGCGAGTTCGCCCCGCAGTTCGTCGAACGCGGCGTGCTGCGCGGAGCGTTCCTGGATCCCGCTGACCAGCAGCAGCTGAACGGTGATGCCCAGCAGCAGGGCGGCGACGCTGAGCAGGGCGCCCCGGGCGAGATGGCGGACGGCGGTGGCGGCCCGCACCCGTGGCCGTGCGGGGGACGATGTGAGCGTGGTCTGCACGGCGACCGTCACGGCGGCCCGCCTCCTTCGCTGGTCATGGCGACGCCGCCGGTGTGACGACTTCGCCGCTTGTGGGGGTTCGGGTGGGGTGGGCCCGGGGGACCGCGGCGCGGCGGTCCCCCGGGCGGTGGTGTCAGGTGGACTTGACGGTGAAGTTCGCGCCGCTCTTGGCGGACACCGACGAGGAGCCCGCGTAGAAGGCGTGCAGGGTGTGGGAGCCGCGGCTCAGCAGGGGCAGGGTGACGGTCACCTTGCCGCCGCTCAGGGTGCCGGTGGCGATCACCCGCGTGCCCTCGTAGATCCGCACCGTGCCGGTCGGCGTGGTGCCGGTCGCGGCGACCTTCACCGCGACCTTGGCGTGCGCGGTGTGGCTGACCGTGCTGGGCGCGGAGGTGCTGACGGTCGGCGTGGCCTTGGTGACCGTCAGGCTGACGCTCGTCTTCGAGCCGAGGAGCTTGCCGTTGCCGCCGTAGGAGACCGTCAGCGTGTGCGTGGCCACCTTGAGGTGGTTCGACAGGCTGACCGTCACCTTGCCGGAGCTGTTCAGGGTGCCGGTGCCCAGCGTGGTGGAGCCCTCCTTCACGGTCACCGTGCCGGTCGGGACGACCCCGTGCGTGCCCGTGACGGTGACGGCGACCTTCGGGGCCTTGCCGTACGCGGTCTTGGGCGCGCTCGCCGTCGTGGCGCTGCCGTACTTGACGGTGCCGGTCCAGGACGCGGCGGCGCCGGTGCCGTTGAGGTTGGCGGCCGAGACGGTGGCCGTGTAACCGCCGAGGGCCAGGTTGCCGAAGGTGTACGACTTGGTGGTGGCCGGGACGTCCTTGACGGCCGCGACGCTGCCGTCCGAACGGGTCAGTGTGAGCCGGTAGTCGGTCACCGGCAGCCCGGTGGCGGCGGGGGCCGTCCAGGTCAGCTTGACGCTCGCGTCGCCGAGGGCGGCCTTCAGGCCGGGCGCGGCCGGCGTCGAGGTGTCGATGCCCGACTCCTCCAGGCCGCCCAGCTTGGCGTGCTTGGCCACGCTGGTGGAGCCGTTGTACGGCTCGTTCACGAAGCCGAAGGCGGCGATGACCTGCTCGGCGGCGTCGGAGGCCAGCTCGGCGGTGTGGCTGCCGCTGGTGACGAAGACGTCGTAGAGGTCCTTGTCGAAGAAGATGCTGGTCGGGTCGATCGCCCGGCTCGGGACGACGTTGTAGACGTCGCGGCCGAAGGTGGAGTTCTCGTAGTAGGCGGTGACCGGCGAGAGCTTGCCGTTCACGGTCGTCACCGGGCTGGTGGCGCCGCTGTCGCCGGGCAGCTGCACCGCCGCCAGGTGACCGCCCGCGGCGGCCGCGTCCTTGGTGTAGTCCGGGGCGACGCCGTTGACCTGGGCGATCCAGCTGCCGACGGAGAAGGGCACCAGCGCGCCGTCCTCGGTCAGCGCGGCGTCGCCCTGGTTCTCCTGGACCGTCGGGACGTTCGGGGACAGCGTCGCGTCGGTCAGGCCGATCGCCGACAGGAAGAACTTGCGGGTGCCCGAGCCGCTCTGCGGGATCTTCGGGTGCACGGTCTGGCCGCCGACCTGGGTGAGCGAGCCGGAGTAGATGTCGTGCAGCTGGTCCACCGTCAGGGTGTCCAGGGCCGAGCCCTGCACCGCGACGCCCACCGCGTCCCGGGCGAAGGGGATGTAGGTGAGGGCGGTGCCCGACGTGCTCGGGGTGCCCGAGGAGCGGGCGAAGTCGACCTGGCCCTTGATGGAAGTGCCGGCGGAGTCCGGGTACTTGTCGCCGGTCAGCGACTCGCTCAGGGCGAGGCGGCCCTTGCCGGAGCCGTTCGGGCGCAGGAAGGACGGGCCGTCCGAGCGGGTCTGGATCGTCGAGGAGGTGGAGCCGGTGCCGGGCTCGATCGCGTCGTAGGAGGCGATGCCCGCGCCGTCCGCCGACTTCACGGCGGTGCCCGCGTAGCTCTTGCCGTTGACCGTGTCGCCGGCCAGCGCGTTCATCACGTCCTGCGTGGTGTCCGAGCCCACGCCGACGAGCTGACGGTAGGTCCCGGCGGGGGTGGGGTCGGCGTACGCCGGGCTCGTCAGAACCAGGCCGCCGGACACCACGGCCGCGGCGACGAGCACCGCAGTGGAGCGCGTTCTGCGCATCGGGATTCTCCTGAGGGTAGTGCGGAGTGAGCGAGGTGATCTGGCAGGGTGGTACGGGCCGTCCGCCCCGACTGCCTTTCGGGGCGGGCGGCCGTCTGTGGGGGGTGCGGGCCCGCGCGGGGCCCGGTTCTCACCCCCGGCCGGGCGGCAACAGCCTCCGCAGCCGCTCCGGCAGGGTGAACTCCGGTACGAGCGTCACCGTGCGGCCGCCCGGCAGCGGCACCCGCAGCGGCAGCCGTAGCCGGCTGCCGCCCGCGAAGGGGGCGCCCACCCCGGCCGCCGCGCCGAGGGCGGCGCCGACCGGGACGGCGTAGCGCAGCGGGTTGGCCGGGTCCGCGGGCGTGTTGCCCGCGGCCGTGGTCTGCAGCGCCTTGCCCCCGTCGTACGACGCCCGGGTGCTCGGGGTGGCGCCGGCGCCGCCGTCCGGCGCGGACTCGGTGCCCGTGCCGCCGCCGGCCGCCGTACCGCCGGTGCCGCCGCCGCCCGCGCCCGTGCCGAGCGTCTCGGAGCCGCCGCCGCTGCCGCCGCTCGCGGCGGGGGTGCCGCCGGTGGCCGTCGGCCCGGTGTAGTGCAGGAGCGCGTCGGCCGCGTGGGCGGTGCGGGTGCGGAGGGCCTGCGGCAGGGGGGCGTACCCGGCCGGCAGGCGGCCCGGGTCGGCGCCGCTGACCTGGCCGCCGCCCGCCGCGTACGTCAGCAGCGCCGCGTAGTCCTTGCGGGCGTCCGCCTTCAGCGAGCCGGGGCGGACGGCCGCGTACACCAGCTGGGCCAGCGGGTAGGCGCCCTTCGCCTTGGCGTTCGCCGGGGTGATCTCGGGGACGCCGGTGCCGGAGGCGCCCTTGGCCGCCTCGGTCAGCGAGCCGGCCGACGGGGCGACGAACCGGCCTGCCGTGTTGCGCAGTTCGGCGGTCTGCAGGCCGTACCGGGCGGCGGAGGCCGCGTCGGTGACCGTGATCACGAACCGGGAGCCGACCGTCTGCGGGCCGGTGCTCTTGTACGCGGGCGGGTTGGCCAGCGCGTCCCAGCTGGACTTCCACAGCGTGTCGGCACGCCGGGTGTGCAGGGCGCCGGAGTGCATGTCCGCCACGTACGGGTGGAAGTCGGTCATGCACTGCTTCTGGTCGGCGGGCGCGTCGGTGCCCGGCGGGACCGTGCACCACGGGTCGCTCTTGGGGTAGTCGTCCGTCGCCGACGGGTCGAACGGGGCGCCGGCCGGGTTCAGGTCCGCGTTGGTGCTGTAGTACGGGTTGACCCGCATCCCGTGGTCGTCGGAGACGCCGTTCAGGAACTGCCGGGCCTCCTTGTCGGCCAGGATCCACCGCCACAGCGCGCGGGCGGTGTCGGTGTGGCCGAGCGAGGTGAGCAGGTCGGTGTCGGTGGCCGGGGTCTCGGCGACCGACAGGTACGCGAACTCCGGGTTCAGGTCGACGAATTCCGGGTCACTGGCCAGCCCCGCCGGGTTGTCCTTCGCCCAGCCGTAGCCCTTGGCCGTGGTGTCGCCGACCACCGCTCCCCAGGGCGAGTTGCGGTACGACTCGGTGAGCAGCTTGGCCACCAGCCGCGGGGTGAGCCTGACCGACTCGACCTTGGTGCCCGCCAGTTCGCGGATGCCGTCCGGCGCCCCGGCCCTGGGTCTGCGCTCGATCGTGAATCCGATGACGGCGCCGGAGAGGGCGACCGGAGCATACGTCGTCGTCCCGGACGGCGCGGTCGTGCCCGGGTCGGCGCCCAGCGCGCGGGTGGTGAGGGCGAGGCCGGAGGCGCCTTCGGCGGTGAGCCGGGCGCGGGTGTCCGGCTCACCGAGCTGCGTGTAGCCGTAGACCTTGCCGGCCGGGCACAGGGCGGCCTGCCAGCTGGTCATGGCGTCGGCGGCCAGTTCGCTGCCGAGGGTGGGCCGCTCCTTCGCGCCGAGCGCGCAGTTGGCGCCGACCGTGTTGAAGCCGAGCGGGATCGCGACGCGGTTCTTCCAGTTGGTGGAGGACACCGGGGAGCCCGCGTTGACCTGGCTGTGGTCGGCGTACGGTTTACCGTCCAGGTCCAGATGGCCCTGCGGGACGATCACCAGCCAGCAGGAGCGGGGCTTCGTGACGCCGTCGCGGGTGACCGGCATGCCGCAGCCCAGGTGCGGGGCCTCGTTGGCGGTCTGCACCTCGAAGTACTCCTGGCCGGTGCCGTCGGCGCCGGTGCGGGCGAAGTCGACCTCGTTGGTGGTGTTGCGGTTGAACAGCGCGTTGTTCTGCGTGCCGGTGGTGATGACGGTGCCGTCCACCGACTTGAACGGCACCTCGCCCGGCGCGCTGGGGTTGGCCGCGCCGTACCGGTCGTCCTGGCCGTAGTTGGTGGGGTCGGCGCTGTAGAAGACCTGGCGGGTGTCGTCCTGTCCGTTGCCGGGCCAGTTGCCGCGGTCGGTGGTCGGGGAGGCGCCGTACTGGCACTGGGTGCGCGGCGGGCCGGGGTTGGACGGCACGGTGCCGTCGTCGTCGCCCCAGCACTGCATGATCTGCACGAAGTCGGTGTCGAACAGGGTGCCCGCGAAGCTGGTCGGGGCGCCGCCCGTCCAGGAGACCTTGACGGCCTGGCTGGTGAGGTGGGTGGTCTGGCTGACCGTGAACCTCATGTCCTTGAACTCGCCGCGGCCGGAGACGGTGACGGCGGAGCCGGTGGCGGTGCCGCCCGCGCCGAGGGGGGCCGCGGGCGCCGCCTGGGCGACGGCGAGCCCCACGAGGGCGCCGGCCGCGGCACCGGCGACCAGGCGGACCAGGGCGTTGCGCAGGACCGGGGCGTTGCGCAGGACCGGGGCGTTGCGCAGGGCGGGGGCGTTTCGTCGGTTCAGGGCGTTGCGCAGGAGCGTGGGGTGGCGTGGCAGTCTCATCGCCGGCCCCCGTCCGCGGCGTCGTCGCGGGAGCGGGCGCCGGTGAGCAGCCGCGACACGACGGACGGCAGCAGCACCAGCCCCAGCACCAGGAACGAGGCCAGCAGCATCAGCGTCTGGGTGCTCGTCCAGCCGCTCCGGCCGCTCACCGAGACCGGCTGGGCGAGGGCCACGGTGCCGCCCGCGCCCCCGGCGGAGCCGACGCCGGTGCCGTCGGCGGCGACGGTCTGGCCGGTGTCCGGGTCGATGGCCGTCCCGGAGCCGCCGGACGCGCCGCCCGCCGTACCGCCGCCGCCCGTCGAGCCGCCACCGCCCGTCGAGCCGCCGGAGCCGGAGCCAGAGCCGGAGCCGCCCGAGGCGCCCCCGCCGGTCCCGGAGCCGCCGGACGCGCCGCCCGAGGTGCCGCCGCTGCCGGCCTTCGCTCCTCCGCTGCCGGTCGTGCAGGGCGCCGCGCCCTTCTTGTCGCACGCCGCGGGATACGGCGCCTCCTCGGCGAGCTTGTTGCGGCCGGAGGCGGTGAAGGTGGGGTTGTTGCAGCCCTTGATGTTGATGTTCTGCGCCACCACGCCCGGGATCCGGCGGATCTGCTCGAAGCCCGCCTGCACCAGGTTGATCGGCAGCGGCGAGTAGCCGAGCTGGGGCGCCGCCTGCTGGCCCTGGCACATGAAGTAGTACGAGAACGCGCCCAGCGTCTTGCCCTTGGCCTTGGTGAAGGTGCCCTGCACCTTCAGCGGCAGGATCATGTACGAGTAGCTGGACAGCGGGTAGTTGCGCTTGTCGGTGTCGTTGTAGACGCCGTTCAGCTTCTGGGTGAGGTAGTCCGGTGAGCTCTTGTCGGTGTTGATCTTCGCCTTGAGCAGCGAGACGGCGACGTTCTGCGGGGTCGGCTCGGTGTAGTAGCCGGAGTGGTTGAGGACCTTGGCGACCGGGAAGTGCGCGTTGAGGGCGTAGGAGTAGTTGACGTAGCCGATCGCGCCCTCGCCGTAGTTCTGGGCGACGTAGCCCGCCACGCCGAGGTCGCCGGACTGGGCGATCATGCCGGGGACGGTCGGGTAGTACGAGGTCTGCCCGCAGGCCCCGGACCTGCCGACCCGTCCGCAGTACGCCTGCCACAGCTGCTTGTGCTGGTCGGCCATCCACGTGGTGAACTGGGCGGTGGAACCGGAGCCGTCGGAGCGGACCACGGGCACGATGGCGCGGTGCGGCAGCTGCAGGCCCGGGTTGTCGGCCCGGATGGCCGCGTCGTCCCAGCTCTTGATCACGCCCGTGAAGATCTTGGTGACGATGTCGCCGGACAGCCGCAGGTTGGTGATCCGCTTGCCTCCGGCGGTGAGGTGGTACATGAAGACCGTGCCGCCGGCCACGATCGGCATGTAGGCGTACGACCCCGCGGCCGGCCGCTCGGCGGCCGAACCGTCCGTCGGGTTGGTCTGGAAGGGGATGTCGGAGACCGCGAAGTCCACGGTGCCGCTGAGGAACTGGCGGCGGCCGTCGGACGAACCGGTGCCGGCGTAACTGATCCGCATGCCGTACTGGTTGACGGCCCGGTGCCACTCGTCGACGGCGTTCTCCGCCCAGGTGGAGCCGGCTCCGGCGATCGGCGTGTAACTCTCCGCCGCGGCCGGCGCCGCGGCGGGCCCGGCCAGCAGCCCGGCGATCACACCGAGCATCGCGGCGAGGGCCGCCGCCGCCCGCAGGCGGCGGAGACGGGGGATGAGGTGGCTGAGCATCAGTCGGTCTCTCCGGTGTTCTCGCCGGGGGTGTCTTCGGGCCGGTCGTCGGGTCGGTCTTCAGGGCGGTCGTCGGTGACGGGGGACTCGGTGGAGCGGGTGCCGGTGCGCACGGCGGAGCCGGCGTCCACGACGGGGGCGCTCGCGGCGGGGGTGTCGTCGGCGGCAGCGCTCACGGCGGCAGCGCTCGCGGCGGGTGCGTCCCCGGCAGGGGCGCTCGCGGCGGGGGTGTCGTCGAACAACGACAGCCGCGGGGCGTGCCGTTCGTCGAAGCGGACGGCGGTGCGGCGCGAGGCGCGGGCGGTGCGGCGGGCCTGGCGGCGGCTCTGGTGGCCCGGCCCGCGGCCGCCGATGACCCGGGCGACGACGAACAGCACCAGCACGAGCACCATGAGCACCGCCGCCGCGCCGAAACCGCGGGCGATCATCGTCGGCTCCGGCGACTTGATGAAGGTGAACACCGCGAGCGGCAGCGAGAGCATCGGCCCCTCGGTGGGGTCGGCGTTGAGCGCGGCCGTGAAGCCCGCGGTGAGCAGGACGGGCGAGGTCTCGCCGATGCCGCGCGCGGTGCCGAGGATGACCGCGGTGGCCAGCCCGGAGCGGGCCGTCGGCAGTACCACGTGCCACACGGTCCGCCAGCGCGGGGCGCCCAGCGCCTCGGCGGCCTCGGTCAGCGGGCCGGGCACCAGGCGCAGCACCACGTCCGCCGCCCGGATCACGATCGGCAGCATCATCACACTGATCGCGAAGGCCGCCGCGAGGCCGGACTTCTGCATGCCGAGGCCGAGGATCCAGGTGGCGTACACCATCAGGCCGGCCACGATCGACGGCAGCGCGGTCATCGCCTCGACGATGGTCCGGACGAACCGGGAGAACCGGCCGGGGATCTGGTTGAGGTAGACGGCGCAGGACAGGCCGAGCGGGACGGTGATCGCCAGGGCGATGGTGATCATGATGAGGGTGCCGAGCATCGCGTGGGCGATGCCGCCGCGGGTGAGCGGGTCGAGCGGGCCCGACGCCTGCATGTCCTGGGTGAAGAAGTTGGCGTGCGGCAGCGCGTCCCGGCCCCGCCAGGCGGTGAACCCGACGACGAGCACCAGCCCGGAACACAGCACCAGGGCCGCCGTCCACAGCACGACGGTCATCACCCGGTCCCGGACCGCCTGCACGTCCTCCTCCAGCCCGGTGAGCACGGCGTAGATCAGGAGGAAGCACAGGTAGGCGGTGACGGCGAAGCCCAACGCACCCGAGAAAGGCGCGAGTTGCCCGAACAGCAGCACGGCGACGCACAGTCCGGAGGCGGCGGCGCACAGCGACAGCACCCCGGACCGGGTGGGGCCGCCGATGCGGCGGGGCTCCTCGGGCGGGCCGGCATCCGGGCCGGCGGCCGCCGCGGCGGGCGCCGCGAGGGGGGCGGGGGCGGTCTCTTCCACGACGGTCATCTCATGCCTCGCTCTGCGCGCCGGACCGGGAGCGGGCCACGATGGAGGAGGCGGTGAAGTTGACCGCCAGGGTGAGCAGGAACAGCGCCAGGCCCGCCGCCATCAGCGCCGACATGCCGAAAGTGGACGCGTCGCCGTAGTGCAGGGCGATCAGCGAGGACACCGAGTTGGAGCCGGTCTGCAGGATGTGCGGCTGGATCACGAAGACCGGCGAGATGATCAGGTACACGGCGATCGTCTCGCCGAGGGCCCGGCCGAGGCCGAGCATCGTGCCGCCGATGACGCCGCCCTTGCCGTACGGCAGGACGACCGCGCGGATCATGCCCCAGCGGGTGGCGCCCAGCGCGTACGCCCCTTCCCGCTCGCCGGCCGGGGCCTGCGCGAACACCTCCCGCATCACCGAGCACTGGATCGGCGCGACCATCAGCGCGACGACGATCCCGGCGACGAAGGTGGAGGCGGTGTAGACGCTGTCGGAGGCGAGCGGATCGCCGGACCGGGTGCCGTCCACCGTGAACAGGGGGATCCACCCGAACCAGTCGGACAGCCAGCGCGACAGCCCGATCACGTGCTGCTGCAGGAAGAACAGCCCCCACAGCCCGTACACCACGGACGGCACGGCCGCCATCAGGTCGACCATGGTCACCAGCGTGCGGCGCAGCCGGCGCGGAGCCACCTCGGAGATGAACAGCGCCGTACCGAGGGCCAGCGGCACGGAGAGGGCCACGGCCACCGCCGCGATCAGCAGGGTTCCGGTGAGCACCGCGGCGATGCCGAACCGGTGGACGTCCGGCTGCCATTCGGCGGTGGTGAGGAACGCCCACCCTCTGACCCGCAGCGCCTGACCGGCCCTCAGCAGCAGGAAGAGCCCGACGGCCGCCATGACGGAGAGAACAGCGACGCCGGTGGCCGTCAACTGAATCCGAAGGATCCGGTCACCGACACCCCGGCCCGTGTACAGCCGCCGTGGCTCGAATCTGCCGGATCCGTCGGACTCTTCTTCCTCAGCGGACTCCATGAAACGCACGCCCCTACAGACGAAACGACTCTCCCCGCACGGCACCGAGCGGCTGCCGCGCGAGGAGAGTCAATGGCCGAACCTCTTCGAACGCGCCGTTCACATGTGGCCGGATCGGGAACAGATCATGTCTTCTCTGTGCGCCTTTTGTGGGCACGGCTGTTGCCCGGCCGGCACGGGGTGACGGTGCCGCACGCGACGGGCGGCAGCGAAGCCGTGGGCCGGTGCCGGGTCCGGCTCGGCGTGGGGCTGCGCCGAGACTGCCGAAGCGGCGGCAGGCAGGCGGTGTCGTGGGGGAGGATGGCCGGCATGACGGATGAAGGCTCCAGCATCGACCCCACCACGCCCAGCATCGCCCGTGTCTACGACTATCTGCTGGGCGGCAAGGACAACTACGCCGTGGACCGGGAGATCGGCGACGTCTTCAGGCGTGACCTGCCGGGGTCGGTCGCCATCGCCTTCGCCAACCGGGCCGCTCTGATACGCGCGATCGCGCAGATAGCGACGACCACCGACGTGCGGCAGTTCGTCGACCTGGGCAGCGGCCTTCCCACCGCGGACAACGTCCACCAGGTCGCCCAGCGGCACGCCCCCGAGTCCCGGATCGTCTACGTCGACACCGACCCGCAAGTCCTCGTCCACGGGCGCGCCTTGCTGGAGCAGAACGAACGGACCCGGGTCGTCATGGCGGACGTCCGCAACCCCGCGGACGTCCGTACCCACCCCGACACCCTGGAACTGATCGACTTCGACCGCCCCGTCGCCGTCATCTTCAGCGCCGTCCTCCACCACGTCAACGACGACGAGGACCCGGCGGGCATCGTCCGCTACTGGCGCGACCGCGTGCCCTCCGGCAGCTACTTCTTCGTCAGCCACTTCCGCTCCGGCAACAACACCGAGACGGAGGAGGCCGAGCAGATCCTGCAGCGGACCTTCGGCCGCGGCCGGTGGCGCACGGACGCCGAGATCGCCGCCCTGCTGGAGGGCCTGGACATCCTCGAGCCCGGGATCGTGCCCGCACCCCTGTGGCGTCCCGACACCGTCGACAGCCTGTGGAGCGACGGCGGCGAACGCGAACTCACCGTCTGGGAACGGCTCATCGTCGCCGCACTGGCCCGCAAGCCCTGAACGACGGTCCCGCGCCCCGGGTCTCGCCCCGCTGACCGCGCTCCTGCCCGGCGCGGGCCTCCCGGCCGCGGCCGCCGATGCCGAGACGCGCGGTGTCCTCGCCGACGGCAGGCAGGCAAGGCGCTCGAACGTTGCCGGAATCAGGAAAAGATCGATCCCCCCTCGCCGTGTCAGGATTCCGTCAAGTCGGAGATCAGCGACGGGCGGGAGGGGGACGGCACGCATGGCCTGGTTTCTCGGCCTCGGCATCGCGGGGATCGTGCTGCTCGCCCTGTCGCTGGTCCTCGACGGGCTGCTGGACGGCGCGCTGGACGGCGCGCCGGGCGGCAGCCTCGACGGATGGCTGTCGCTGCCGGTGCTCGCCGGTTTCCTGTCGATGACCGGGTTCGGCGCCGTCATCGCCCAGGCGGCGACGGGCGCCGGCCCCGTGGGCGCCACCGCTGCCGGCACGTCGGCGGGGCTGGTCACGGCGTGGCTCACCTACCGCTTCAGCCGTGCCCTGATGCGTGACCGGACCGCGGCGGCGCCCACCGGCAACGACCTGATCGGCGTGTCCGGCAAGGTGGTGACCGCCATCCCGGCCGACGGTTTCGGCGAGGTGATCCTGCACGTCGCGGGGCAGCCGGTGAAATTCGCCGCGCGCTGCGTCGCGCCGGTGGCCCGGGGCGCCCAGGTGTGGGTGGAGGCGGCACCGTCCGCGACCTCCGTACTGGTGCGTCCCGCGGACCCCTGAGCCGCCGGCTACGGCACGGCGGCCGTCCCACCGTCCGGTCATCGCCCCGATCGGGGCTCTTTCCCCACCCTCCGGGGTGCTGTCTGTCTGGGGGCATGTCATGACACCTGTCGTCTCCGCCGTGGTCGGAGTCGTCGTCCTTCTCGTGCTGATCGCGCTGGTCGTCGTCAGCCGCTACAAGGTGGCCGGTCCGAGCGAGGCGTTCATCGTCACCGGCAGGCGCGGCAAGAAGGCCACCGACCCGGAGACCGGCCGGGTCTTCACCGACAACAGCGGGCAGAAGGTCGTGGTCGGCGGCGGTGTCTTCGTCGTGCCGTTCGTGCAGCAGAAGTTCACCCTCGACCTGTCCTCCCGGCACATCCCGGTGGCGGTGCGCGGCGCGGTCACCCTGCGCGGCGTGAAGGCCAACCTCGACGGGGTGGCGATCGTCAAGGTCGGCGGGACGGAGGACGCGATCCGTGCGGCGGCGCAGCGGTTCCTGATGCAGCAGGACGGCATCGTCGGCTTCACGCAGGAAGTGCTCTCCGGCGCGCTGCGGGCCATCGTGGGGCGGATGTCGGTGGAGGACGTCATCCGCGACCGGGCGGCGTTCGCCGGGCAGGTGGCGGAGGAGGCCGAGGCGAGCCTGTCCGGGCAGGGACTGGTGCTGGACGCGTTCCAGATCCAGGACATCACCACCGAGGGCTCCTACCTGGAGGACCTCGGCCGCCCGGAGGCGGCCCGCGCCAAGCAGGAGGCGGACATCGCGGAGGCCGAGGCGCGGCGGGCGGCCGAGCAGGCGCGGCTGAAGGCGGAGGAGGAGATCGCCGTCGCCCAGCGCACGCTCTACCTGAAGCAGGCCGAGATCAAGGCCGAGACCGACCAGGCCGCGGCCCGGGCCGACGCGGCCGGTCCGCTCGCCGAGGCCGCCCGGAGGCAGGAGATCCTCGCCGAGCAGGAGAAGGTCGCCGAACGGCAGGCCGCGCTGACGGACCGTCAACTCGACACGCAGGTCCGCAAGCCCGCCGACGCTCAGCGGTACGCCGCCGAGCAGGAGGCCGAGGCCAAGCGGGTGGCCCGTGTGAAGCAGGCCGAGGCCGAGCGGCTGGCCGCCATCGCCGCCGCGCAGGCGGAGGCCGAGCGGGCCCGGCTGGTCGGTGAGGGCGAGAAGCAGCGCCGGTCGGCGCTGGCGGAGGCGGAGGCCATCGAAGGCCTGAAGCAGGGCGAGGCCGAGCGCGCCCGGCGCGCGGCCATCGCCGAGGCCGTACGGCTGGAGGGCGACGCGGAGGCCGCGGCGATCGCGGCCAGGGGCGGCGCGGAGGCCGACGCGATGCGCAAGAAGGCGGACGCGTTCGGACAGTACGGCGACGCCGCGGTCCTCCAGATGATGGTCGAGGTGCTGCCGCAGGTCGTGGCGAAGGCGTCCGAACCGCTCAGCGCGGTGGAGAAGATGACGGTCATCTCCACCGACGGCGCGGGCCGGATCCCGCGGGCGGTGGCGGACAACGTCGCCCAGGGCCTGGAACTGCTCGGCTCCACCACGGGCGTCGACCTGACGCGACTGCTGAAAGGCATCACCGAGCGGGCCACCGGCGCCGTGCAGGGCGAGCCGTCGGCCGCCTCGCCCAACGGGAAGGCGGAGATCGCCGGCTGAGCGGCGGTCGCCGGAGCGCAGGCCGCCGGCCGCCCTCGCCGCGGCCGGGCGCGGCGGTCCGGGAGGACCACCGCGCGGTGGCGCCCGCCGTGGTGCGGGTCGGCTGCCACGGCGGCCGGCCGGTGACGGTCCACCCGGTGACCGGCGGCCCCGGCGACCGCCTGCTCCACGACTCGGGCCGGCCCCGGTCCTCCGCGGCGAACCAGAGCAGTGCCGGGGCGGCGCTCAGCGGGCCCCGGCTGTCTCGGCCGGGACGTCGGCCGGGGCCCCGGCCGGGGTGTCGCGCAGGCCGAGGCGCAGGTGCTCGACGTGGTAGAGGGCCTGCTCCAGCAGTTCGGCGACATGGTTGTCGTAGAGGGCGTAGATGACCGAGCGTCCCCGGCGCTCGCCGGTGACCAGGCCGAGGTTGCGCAGCAGGCGCAGCTGGTGGGAGCAGGCGGACTGCTCCATGCCGACGGCGTCGGCGAGTTCCGTCGCCGCGCACGGGCCTTCCTGGAGGCGGGACAGGATGCGCAGCCGGGACGGGGTGGCGAGGGCCTGGAGGGTGGCGGCCACATCGGCGGCGCCCAGGGTTTCGAGGCGCTCGCGCGCGGTGGCGGTGGTCTTGGCGTCAGCTCCGTGGCCCATGGCACTCATCCTACGGAGCGCCGCCCGGTGATACATGAAAGCATCTTCATGTGATCCTGTACGGTGAGGGCGGCGGCGCCTCCTTTGGGCCGACCGCTGCCCCGTCATGCCTTCTCGAAGGACTTCCGCACCGATGACCTCCACCCTCGCCCCCGCCCCCGCCGACCGGGCGGTGTCCGCACGCGCCACGGGGACGCCCCGGCGCGGCACCCGCCTCCTCGCCCTGCCCGAGGCGCGCTGGGCCGCGGCGGCCACGGTCTGCTTCCTGCTCGCGCTGCCGTTGCAGTGGACCGGCGCACCGGCGTGGGCCTGGGGGCCGCTGTACGCGCTGACGTACGCGGCCGGCGGCTGGGAGCCGGGGTGGGCGGGCCTGCGGGCACTGCGGGAGAAGACCCTCGACGTCGACCTGCTGATGGTCGTCGCCGCGCTCGGGGCGGCGGCGATCGGGCAGGTCATGGACGGCGCGCTGCTGATCGTCATCTTCGCCACGTCCGGCACGCTGGAGGCGCTGGCCACGGCACGCACCGCCGACTCCGTGCGCGGGCTGCTGGATCTCGCGCCCGCCACGGCGACCCGCGTCGGCGCGGACGGCACCGAGGAGACCGTCCCCGTCGAGGAACTGTCCGTCGGCGACACCATCCTCGTACGGCCCGGCGAGCGCGTCGGCGCCGACGGCCGCGTGCTCGACGGAGCCGGCGACGTCGACCAGGCGACCGTCACCGGCGAGCCGTTGCCCGTCGCCAAGGAGAAGGGCGACGAGGTCTACGCGGGCACCCTCAACGGCACCGGCGCCCTCACCGTCCGCGTCGAGCGCGACGCCTCCGACACGGTGATCGCACGGATCGTGCGCATGGTGCGGGAGGCGTCCGAGACCAAGGCGCCCACCCAGTTGTTCATCGAGAAGGTCGAACAGCGCTACTCGCTGGGCATGGTGGCCGTGACCCTCGCCGTGTTCCTGGTCCCGCTCGCCTTCGGCGCGAACCTCACCGACGCGCTGCTGCGGGCCATGACCTTCATGATCGTGGCTTCGCCCTGCGCGGTCGTGCTGGCGACCATGCCGCCCCTGCTGTCCGCGATCGCCAACGCCGGACGGCACGGTGTTCTGGTCAAGTCGGCCGTCGTCATGGAGAGGCTCGGACAGATCGACGCGGTGGCGCTCGACAAGACCGGCACCCTCACCCAGGGCACCCCGAGGGTCACCGACATCCTGCCGCTGACCGGATCCGGCCTGGACGAGGACGAGTTGCTGGTCCTCGCGGCCGCCGCGGAACACCCGAGCGAGCATCCGCTGGCGCACGCCGTCGTGGACGCCGCGCGCCTGCGCGGGCTCGTCCCGCCGCTGGCCGAGGACTTCGACTCCACGCCCGGTGTCGGCGTGACCGCCACTGTCGACGGACGCGTGGTCGCGGTCGGCGCGCCGGCCCGGCTGCTGAACGGCGCGACCGACGCGGACTCCGCGCGGGCGTCGGTCCTGGCCGGTGGGCTGGAGGACGACGGGCGCACCGCGGTGCTGGTCACCGTGGCCGGTACGCCGGCCGGCGTGCTCGGCGTCGCGGACCGGCTGCGCCCCGACGCCGGCGCCGCGGTCGCCTCCCTCACGGTCCTGGCCGGGACCGCGCCCGTGCTGCTGACCGGCGACAATCCGCGCGCCGCCGCCCGCCTCGCCGCCGAGGCCGGCATCGGGGACGTGCGCGCCGGACTGCTGCCACAGCACAAGGTGGGCGCGGTCCGGGAGCTGGCGGACACGGGCCGCAAGGTGATGATGGTCGGCGACGGCGTCAACGACGCCCCGGCGCTGGCGGCCGCCCACACCGGTGTGGCCATGGGCGGGGCAGGCTCCGACCTCGCCCTGGAGACCGCCGACGCCGTCATCGTCCGCGACGAACTCGCCGCCGTCCCCGCCGTGATCTCCCTGTCCCGCAGGGCCCGCAGGCTCGTCGCGCAGAACCTGGTCGTCGCCGGTGTCTTCATCACGGGCCTGGCGGTCTGGGACCTCGTCGGCAACCTGCCGCTGCCGCTCGGCGTCGCGGGCCACGAGGGCTCCACCGTCGTCGTCGGCCTCAACGGGCTGCGGCTGCTGCGCGAGACGGCCTGGAAGCGGGCCGCCGGATGAGCCGCCGCAAGGCCCCCGCCCAGGCGGCTGCACCCCGGTGCACGGTCACCGTGTGCCGGGGCTGCTGCTGCGGCACGGCCAAGATTCCCGGCGTCGACCACGCCGCCCAACTCGCCGCGCTGAAGGCCCAGCTGGGGCCGGTCGCCCAGGTCAGGGCGGTGAACTGCCTCGACGCCTGCGAGCAGGCCAACGTCATCGTCGTACAGCCGTCCCCGGCCGGGCGGGCCGCGGGCGGGCGGCCGGTCTGGCTCGGGCTGGTCAACGACCCCGACGCGACGGCCGACATCGTGACGTGGGTCAGGGCCGGAGGCCCGGGCGTCGCCGATCCGCCGGTGATCCTCGACCTGTACGAGTTCGGTCCGTCCCGGCGCGTACGGCGCTCGGTGGAGGACTGAACCCACGGGGAGCGCGGCGCCGTTCCCCGGCGCCCCGGCCTTCGAGACCGAGGAGACGGCCCCGGGGCCCCGGCCGCGCCGGACGCGGCATGACGCAGATCACTGCGCCCGAGGCCCGATCTTGGAATGAGCGGCCTGCCGCCGCTGCTGAGCTGTTGGGGGCTTTCTCTGCCCCGGGGTGGGCCGGGCAATGGTGCGCGGCGCGGCAGGCCACAGGATCCGGACGGTTCCGGGCCCTTCTGCCGTCCTGCTCCTGTACCGCGCTCTTCGAAAGGTTCTCCCGCACCATGCCTCTGGCTCTGCTGGCGCTGGCTGTCGTCGCCTTCGGTATCGGCACGACCGAGTTCGCCACGATGGGGCTGTTGCCCCAGATCGCCGACGGTGTCGGCGTGTCCGTACCGCACGCCGGCAACCTCGTGTCGGCCTACGCGCTCGGTGTCGTCGTCGGCGCCCCCGTGCTGACGGGCATCGGCGCGCGGGTGCCGCACAAACGGCTGTTGCTGCTGCTGTCCGGGCTCTTCGTGATCGGCAACGTCGCGTCCGCGCTGGCTCCCGACTTCGCCCTGCTGTTCGCCGCGCGGTTCCTGGCGGGCCTGCCGCACGGCGCCCTGTTCGGCGTGGGCGCCGTCGTCGCCTCCCGGCTCGTCGCCCCCGAACGGGCCGCGCGCGCCGTCTCGAAGATGTTCCTGGGACTCACCGTCGCCAATATCGTCGGGGTCCCCGCGGGCACCGCGCTCGGCCAGCAGCTGGGCTGGCGGTCCGCCTACGGCGCGGTCGCCGTCATCGGCCTCGTCGCGCTCGCCTCGCTGGCCTGCTTCGTCCCGCACCAGCCGCGCGGCCGGCAGTCCGGCATCCGGCACGAGCTGCGGGCCATGGGCAACCGGCAGGTCGTGATCGGCCTGGCCACGGCCGTGGTGGGCTTCGGCGGGTTCTTCGCCGTCTACAGCTACCTGGTGCCGATGCTGACCCGTGTGACGGGCATGTCCGACTCCTCGACCACGCTGGTCCTCGCGCTCTACGGCGTCGGCATGACGGTCGGCACCCTGGTCGCCGGCCCGCTCACGGACCGCGCGCTGCGGCCGACCCTGTACGGGGGGCTGACCGCGCTCGCCGCGGCGCTGGTGACGTTCTACTTCACCGTCCACAGCACCGTGCCCGCCCTGGTGACGATCACCTTCATCGGCGCGATGGGCGCCTTCATCACCACGCCGGTCCAGATGCTGCTCATGGCCAAGGCGAAGCACGCCCCCACCATGGCGGCGGCCTCCAACCACTCCGCCTTCAACCTGGCCAACGCGGGGGGCGCCTGGCTGGGCGGCCTGGCCATCTCGGCGGGCTGGGGCTGGGCCTCGCCCGCTCTGGTCGGCGCCGCTCTGGCCGTGGCGGGCCTCGGTCTCGCCGTCGCGGGAGGCGTCCTCGACCGCGGCGGCCCGGACTCCGAGGTGGTCGTCTCCTCCGGCGCCGGGGCCCCGGCCGACGCCGGACACGCCGCCACCGGGCAGCCCGTGAGCGAGGCGACGGTTTCCTCCCGGACGTCGGCGGCCGGCGGAGAACGGGGATAGCGCGCCCGCCCGCGCACGCCCCGGCGTACGGCCTGCACCGACCAGGCCACCACCCGGCGCTTCGCCCGTTATCGGCGAGCGGTTCCCCGGCGCGACAGGCGGCCGGAGGGGGCCGGCGGCGGGAACCGGCGCCCGAAGGCCGCCCGAAATGTGCGTACGGGCAACCCCGGGGGCCTCCATCGGCGTGGAGGTGGGTGAGGGGCCTGAAGGGGGCGGCGCGCGTGCAGTTCATCGAGGTGACGGAGCTGGCCGGCGTACGGTCGGCGGTGATCCGGTTTGAGCGGCCGGGGACGGGGCTGGCCTTCCTGCTCTTTCCCATGATCCATCTGGCCAAGGAGGCCTTCTACCGGGAGGTGACCGCACGGCTGCGCGACTGCTGCGACCTCGTGATCGCCGAGGGTGTCGGCGAGGGGTCGGCGGGCGCCGACGCCCTGGTGGCGTCGTACCGACGGCTGGACGGTCACGAGCGGCTGGGGCTGGTGGTGCAGGACATCGACTTCGACGCGCTCGGGCTGCCGGTGGTGTGCCCGGACATGAGCGGCGAGCGGTTCCAGGAGGGCTACCGGCGACTGCCGTGGAAGGAACGCGCGATGGTGGCCACGGTCGTCCCCGCCGTGACGGCGGGGATGCGGCTGCTGGGGACACGCCGGTGGCTCGCCCGGCACCTGGCGACGGAGGACCTGCTGAGCGAGGCCGAGGAGGCGGCGGCGGACTTCTGGCCGGGCCTGGACGACCTGGTGCTGCGTCGCCGTGACCGGCTGCTGGTCCGGTCCCTCACCGGCTTCGACCGGGGCTACGCGGGCCGGAGCGGCCCCTTCACCGTGGCCGTGGTGTACGGCGCCGCCCACATGCGCGCCGCCTCCGAGGCCCTGACCGATCTGGGCTACCACGCCTCGGACGCCGAGTGGATCACCGTGTTCGCCCTGGACCCACCCGCCGGGCCCCGGCCCTGACGGCCGGGCCCCGGCCCTGACGGCCGGGCCCCGGCCCTGACGGCCGGGCCCCGGCCCTGACGGCCGGGCCCCGGCCCTGACGGCCGGGGCCCGGCCCCCGTCGACGCGGAGGAGACAGCGGGCGGGTCCGAGGGGGCGGGCTCAGCGGAAGGCGGCGATGCCGGTGAGGGCTTTGCCGATGACGAGGGTGTGGACCTCGCTCGTGCCTTCGTAGGTGAGGACGGACTCGAGGTTGTTGGCGTGACGGATCACCGGATACTCCAGCGTGATGCCGTTGGCGCCGAGCACGGTGCGGCACTCGCGGGCGATCCGCAGGGCCTCGCGGACGTTGTTGAGCTTGCCGAGGCTGATGCGCTCGGGGGTGATCTGGCCGTTGTCCTTCAGGCGGCCCAGCTGAAGGGCGAGCAGCATGCCCTTGCCGAGTTCGAGGCTCATGTCGGCCAGCTTCTGCTGGGTGAGCTGGAAGCCCGCCAGGGGGCGGTTGAAGACCGTGCGGTCGGCGGCGTAGGCGATCGCGGTCTCCAGGCAGTCGCGCGCGGCTCCCAGGGCGCCGAAGACGATGCCGAAGCGGGCCTCGTTCAGGCAGCCGAGCGGGCCGGACAGGCCCCGCGCACCGGGGAGCATCGCGTCGGCGGGCAGGCGTACGTTGTCCAGCACGAGCTCGCTGGTCACGGAGGCCCGCAGGGAGACCTTGTGCTTGATGTCGTTGCGGGTGAAGCCGGGGGTGCCGGCGGGGACGAGGAAACCGCGCACGCCGTCGTCGGTGCGGGCCCACACCACGGCGATGTCGGAGACCGAGCCGTTGGTGATCCACATCTTGGTGCCGTTGAGGACCCAGTCGGATCCGTCGCGCTCGGCGCGGGTGCGCATGGCGCCCGGGTCGGAGCCGGCGTCCGGCTCGGTCAGCCCGAAACAGCCGATGAACCGGCCGGCGGCCATGCCGGGCAGCCACTGCTGCTTCTGCTCCTCCGAGCCGTACGCCCAGATGGCGTACATCGCGAGCGAGCCCTGCACGGACACCAGGCTGCGCAGACCGGAGTCGACGGCCTCCAGCTCCAGGCAGGCCAGGCCGTAGGAGACGGCGCTCGTCCCGGCGCAGCCGTAGCCCTCCAGGTGCATGCCGAGAACGCCCAGCTCACCGAGGGCCGCCGCGAGTTCACGCGCCGGGATGGCGCCCTGCTCGAACCACTCGGCGACGTGCGGCCGCAGATCCCGCTCGCCCATGGCGCGCACGGTGTCGCGGATGTCCCGCTCCTCGTCGCTGAGCAGGGTGTCGATGGCGAACAGGTCGAAGGGGTGGACGGGGGAAGTCGTCATCGAGGCCTCTCCTGATGGCTGACAACAGCGGGTGACTGTGGATACGATCCCACCCGAGATTCGGATATCGGATCTTGGATCCAATTTGCAGCGTAGCCTCAGACCCGGTCGCTGCCAAGACACGAGAGGAGAGCCACATGCCGTCCGACCGCCCGCAGCCCGAGCAGGCCCTGTCCGGCATTGTCGTCGCCGACTTCGGCCGCGTGCTCGCCGCCCCGTACGTGACGATGCTGCTGGCCGACCTCGGCGCCGAGGTCATCAAGATCGAACGCCCCGGCGCCGGCGACGACACCCGCGCCTGGGGCCCGCCCTACGCCGACGGCGAGGCGACCTACTTCCTCGGCGTGAACCGCAACAAGCGCTCGGTCGCGCTGGACCTCACCGACGCGCACGGCAGGCGGGCCGCCCAGGAGATCGCCGCCCGCGCGGACGTGCTGGTGGAGAACTTCCGCCCCGGCACGATGGACCGACTCGGCCTCGGCTACGACACCCTGCGCACCCTCAACCCGAAGCTCGTGTACTGCTCGGTGACCGGATTCGGCGCCGGCCGAGGCGCCGCGCTGCCCGGCTACGACCTGCTGGTGCAGGCGATGGGCGGCCTGATGAGCGTGACCGGCGAACCGGACGGCCACCCCACCAAGGCCGGCGTCGCGCTCGTCGACGTCATCACCGGACTGCACGCCGGCATGGGCATCCTCGCCGCCCTGCGCCACCGCGAACGCACCGGCCAGGGCCAGCGGGTGGAGGTCTCCCTGCTCACCTCGCTGCTGTCGGCACTCACCAACCAGGCCTCCGCCTACGTGGCAGGCGGTGTCGTACCGCGGGCCATGGGCAACCGCCACCCGTCGATCGCGCCCTACGAGGTCGTCGACGCCCAGGACCGCCCCCTGGTGCTGGCCGTGGGCAACGACCGCCAGTTCACCGCCCTGTGCGCGGAGCTGGGCCTGCCCGAACTGGCCCGCGACCCCCGCTTCGCCACCAACCCGGCACGGGTGGCCCACCGCACCGAACTGCTCGCCGCGCTCGACGGGCCGCTGCGCAGCCGCCCCGCCGACGAGTGGTTCGAGGCCCTCACCGCCGCGGGCGTCCCCTGCGGCCCGATCAACGACCTCGCGGCGGCGTTCGCCCTCGCCGACGGCCTGGGCCTCGAGGCCCGCGTCCGCATCGACGACCCGCACCGCGACCGGCCGGTGGAGCAGGTCGCCAACCCCATCCGGCTGGATGTCACCCCCGCCGCCTACCGCAGCGCACCACCGCGCCTCGGCGAGCACACCGAGGAGGTCCTGAGCGAACTGGGCCTCGCCGACCCGCAGGACGCCACCGCCTAGCCCCCGGCCCCCGGCGACGCCGGTCCGCGCCGGGCTCGGTGCGGCCAGCCGGCCGGGCAGGGCGGGATCTCCCGCGCCAGGTCTCAGGCCACGACAGGGCGGACGTGATCTGGAGCGGCACTAGACGAGTAAGTCCGATCTCCGGTCAGTGGTCATAGGCGATCAGTGACCGGGTGATCGGTGCGTTGGTTGCGTTGTTGTGCCAGATCGCG